>JAQXFF010000182.1 GCA_029250425.1 Candidatus Thalassarchaeaceae archaeon
AGTCTCCGCATCGAGTTCATCCTCGGCCCCTTCGATGTAGAGGTCATCTGCATCGTCTTTCTTCTTTCTCGCCATCCTATTCTCGTCCGCGCTGTAGCGCGGACTGTAGCCATCTCCCATGAATCCTATCCCGGCCTGTTCTCTTACACGATTCACCGAGTCCACTATTAGGGACGAAGTATTGGGTAGTTACATGAAAACTGATGCTAGAGTCCCAACTCTACTTGTCGCATTGTTATTGCTTCCCGGATGTTTGAGCGGTATCGTCGATGAAATTGATGAAGTTGTCATTTGGGAAATGTCTCCTGATGGAGAATGGCCTCAACTCAGTCTAGGTGAGCGAACCCGAACTACTCCAACTCTCGATACCTACAGTGATTGCGCAGTTCTGCTAAATGATCTCAAAGATGCCTTGTGGGAACAAACTCTCGTTGAAATTGATCAGAATGCTTACTGGAATTGGGCCAGCCCAAACATTTGGAGAATGGGTGGAGGAATGGTCGATGATGTGGCCATGGAAATGGATGGAGGCATGCCCGAGGCATCCGCTGATGCCAGTAATTCAGGGGGCACAGCTCCTTCCAGTAGTGGTGGCGAAGACCGCTCTGGCACCTATTCAGAAACCAACAATCAGGAATCCGGTGTTGACGAAGCAGACTTCCTCAAGTTCGATGGTCATTATTTCTACATGATTAACAACAACCATCTGATCATCATTGGTGTTCCTGAGCATGGCAATGTTACGCTTGTGGCTGACATGGAATTAGAAGGCCAGCCCCTACAGATGATGAAAGATGGCGAAAGTCTTGTCATCATCTCGTCGATCAATAGTTGGAACATTCCCTCAAATGACCCACTTCGTTCCATTATGCAAACGGATGATGGAAATTGGCGCTCTTCAAACCTGGTCAAATACACAGTGATTGATATCACCAATCGAAGCGACCCCAACGTGGGCCGTGAGATTTTCATTGAGGGCAGCCATGAAACAGCAAGAATGGTCAATGGTACAGTTCGAAGTGTGTCACACATGTGGTCATACATTCCGGGAATTGAAACCTATCCATCTCTCCCTGATGATTACTGGAGTGTAGAAGATTGGGAACCAAGAATGGATTTGTGGAATACATCTGTCGAGAATTTGGTTGAAGAGAATCTCGCTGTGCTCAATACACTGACTCTTGCTGACTTCGCACCACAGATGCACCAGCGAAATGCTGACGGCACCATATCTTCGTATTCATCGGGAAGTGGTGACTGCAGCGAGTTTAGTGGCTCAGCCGATGGTGTGGGTCGTGGCTTCACCTCAATCATGACCGTCGACTTACTCAGTCCGGAATTCACCAGTGAAGTTGACCACATCGCTTCCTCTTGGGTTGAAGTCTATGCGAGTGGCGATATGATGATTCTCGCAGAGCCTGCCAACGACTGGTGGTGGTTCTGGCGCAACAACGATTACGAGGATGCGACCAACATCCACGCTTTCGACATCAGTGTTGAGGGCGAGACATCCTACATCGGCAGCGGTCGAGTCACAGGCACAGTTCAAGATCAATTCTCGATGTCCGAGTATAATGGCGACATCCGCGTGGCCAGCACCTCTGACTCATGGGGCCGCTGGTGGTTGACCGAGGATGGGGAATGGGAAGTCATTGAACCGCAAAATCACATTACGATTCTCGAAAGTGACAGTGCGGGAAACCTTGACGAAGTCAGCCATTTGGGCGGCATTGCCGAAGGCGAGCGCATCTGGAGCGCCCGATTTGTTGGTGACATGGCCTATCTAGTCACCTTCCGAAACATGGACCCACTGTGGACCATTGACCTCTCGGACCCAGAGAATCCGACCATTTTGGGCGAACTCGAGGTGCCCGGCGTCTCTACCTACATCCACCCACTGTCCAATGGCGATTTGCTGACCATTGGTATGCCCGGTGGCGAAGATGGATTGGGATTGGATTGGAGCATGACACAACTCAGTTTGTTCAACCTCAGTGATCTAACCAATCCAACACTCGCAGATACACAGCAACTCACACCCGCATACTTGGATGATGATTGCACCAGCATCCGTTACTGTGGCTGGTCATGGTCGTATTCAGAGGCAACCTATGAGCACAAGGCATTCACCTACTGGGAAGCTGCTGGATTGCTTGCAGTCCCTCTTTCAACACACAGATATGTGTATGATTACATTGAGATTGATGGTCGCACTTATTCCTATTCAGGATACGAATATGTCAGCAAGCTGATGCTAATCGATGTCGATATAGAGAATCGCACACTATCTCTACATGGTGAGATTGACCACTCCTCTTTCTACAATGATGGCAACGGTGTCAGCGGCTGGTGGGGTGGCGATTCAAACGTTCGGCGCTCCGTCTTCATGGGCGACTACGTCTACGCATTCTCCAGTGCTGGTGTGAGTGCAACATCGTATGCCGACATGAACACGACAGCCATGCTTGAATTACCGGGCTATGAGGCTTCAGAACCCTACTACTACGATGATGTTGTCATGTCCGAAGAAGTAGACGGTGAATCTGATGGAGAGGATTCGTCGAGTTCAGAGGGTTCACCTCCCAAAGAAGACGGCTGATCAGGAAAATCTCAACGCTCGACCCGCACAACCGGGTGCGCCAATCGCTTCACCACGGAACGAGCCACCTACGGTTCGCTTGTGTACTGGAATTCCATCGACAATCGTCCACATCGGTAATCCTGTGAGTTCCATTCCAGCATAGGGCGTCCATCCAACTCGTGTCCAAGTATCGGCATCGGTGATGGTGCGCCTTGTCTCAAGATCGACCAAGGTCAAATCTCCATCATAACCTTCGATGAGTGAACCCTTGTTCTCCATGCCGTACACCTTGGCGGGTCCAGCGCACATCCATCGAACAACATCGGAGACACTGCACTTGCCATCCATCGCGTGCGTAAGCATGAGGGGCAGTGAAGTTTCAACTCCAGGCATGCCTGCTGGAGCATTGGGATATCCAACCGATTTAGACTCTAGGGTGTGTGGAGCATGGTCGGTCACAACACAATCAATGGTACCGTCTTTGAGACGTTTCCACAGTGTATCTTTGTCCTCAGTATAGCGAATTGGTGGGTTCATCAGGGTCCGCACGCCCCTCTCTTCGACATCATCCTGATCAAAGGTAAGGTGTTGACCACAGACTTCTGTGGTGATGAGATCGCCTTTGTTTGAGGCCAACCAATCTGCTTCAGCCCCACTGGTCAGGTGAACAATGTGTAATCGATGGTCGTGGTCTTTGGCCAAAGCGGATGCACGTTTTGTCGCCAATAGTGCGCATTCCACATCTCGACATTTCGCATGAGCAGCAATATCGGTTCGGCCTTTGAATTCAGCAATACGAGCTTGGAGTCGATTCTCATCTTCGGCGTGTGTGGCAATGATGCCCCCAGTGTTCGCAAAAATATTCTCTAGATGTTTTTGTTCATGGACCAGTAAATCTCCAGTACTACTACCCATGAAAATTTTGATTCCACAAACACCAACCATGCCTTCCACACTTTGCATATCGGCCACGTTGTCGTTAGTGGCACCAATGAAGAAGCCGTGATGTGTAACGGCCTTTTGTGCAGCGGTAGCAATTTTCGCTTCCAATGCTGTACGATTGGTTGCGTTCGGTACGGTATTTGGCATGTCTAGAAATGCGGTGATACCGCCCGCAGCCGCAGCGCGGCTTCCACTTTCGAGGTCTTCCTTTTCGGGATTCCCTGGGTCTCGAAAATGAACATGAGGGTCGATGGCGCCGGGCAATAGATGCAGTCCAGTTCCATCGATGACAGTCTCGGAAGCGGTAGCGACGAGTCCACCGCCCGCTGCAACGGTACGAATCGAACCTGATGCGACACGTAGATCCCCTACAACGACACGGTCGGGCAAGACCATCATCGCATTCTGAATGAGTAGGTCCCCGGCCATTATTACTCGCCTCAGGCATCGACTCAATGAGTATTACGTGTGCGCGGAGTCCTTGAAATAGGGGATGCAACACCGTCGGGCCAGCGGGTTGGAGTAGCCAGGTTATCTCGTCGGGCTCATAACCCGGAGACCGATCGTTCAAATCGATCACCCGCTACCATTGCTTTACCATCATGCGGCTCTATTCGCGAAAGTGATGAATGTGAATTGAAAGTGTAAAAAGAGTATACTGCGAGCCTATATGTGAATAAAAGTAAAGGAAATAAAATCAATCTGTCCATCGTTGGTTCATATACTACAGCACTCTAGCACGGTCTACAACACAAGGTGAAAATATGCCAAACAAGAAGAAGACAACAAAGACCGAGACCATAACCGAAGATGATGAGGAGGTCGTGATTATCGACGCAGAAGAACCCGAACTTACGGTAGAAGATCTTCCAGGCGTTGGACCCGCGACTGCTGAGAAACTACGCGAAGCAGGATACAATGAACTCCTAGCAATCGCCGTGATGACACCAAAATCTCTAGCAGATGGCGCTGAACTAGGTGAAGCAGTATCCGCGAAAATCATCTCATCTGCGAAGAAGTTGGCCAATATTGGTGGTTTCGTTTCTGGAAATTCACTATTGGAAAGGCGCCGACAGGTGCTCAAGCTCAGCAGTGGTTCAGCAGCCATCGATGAATTACTGGGTGGCGGTTTTGAAACACAATCAATTTGCGAAGTGTATGGTGAATTCGGTAGTGGGAAAACTCAGGTTGGACACCAACTCGCAGTCAATTGCCTATTGCCTAAGGAGCAAGGTGGACTTGGTGGTGAAGTATTCTATATTGACACAGAAGATACCTTCCGACCCGAGAGGATTGCACAAATGGCACGAGGAGTTGGCATGGATCCTGATGTCGCTCTCGAGCGTATACATGTTGCACGTGCGTACAATTCAGCGCA
>JAQXFF010000190.1 GCA_029250425.1 Candidatus Thalassarchaeaceae archaeon
AGACACATTTGACCACAACACACATTTTCCAAGAGTGAGGAATAGACCAGGGATGGTTGAGTTGAATTGGGCAAATTTAAGCAACCTTACTTATTTCTCCACAGATATTGGTGGGCCAGAAGGCTCTCCTGCTACTTCGCAAGCGGAACTGAACTCCTGCATGTACATCATTGCACACTTAGCAGAATTTGAGAATCCCGATTAAGGAGCATGAAGGGTGTAAGTTTTTGATGCCGAAGTGCAATGCCAGCGCCATTCACACGCATCGCATGTTTTGACATCGACTGAACCCTTGGGTGGGTCAGGGAACGTGCCCGTCAGTTTGGCTTTTCGAATCTCTTCTACGACATCATTCGCATCGTCTCTAGCCGCAGTAATGCAAGTTGACACCGTTGAACTTGTGAGATCAATTTTGTGAACAGGATTACCTGTACCCTTGGGGCCGAGCTCGTTGATGAAATACAGAACAGCAGTGGTGATGGTATATTTTGGAAAGAGAGATTGAACAATCTCAACGTAATTGTACATTTGATTTTCAAGTGAGGTAAGTTTTGGGTCACCTGAAGGTGGCTTAACCATCGCCTTGTAATCCCATATCTCGATAACCCCCGGAGTCGGTGAGGCGAGGACATCGATGATACCGTTCATGATGTAAGGCCGGTTACCTGTGCTTGGAGAAATTATTGTCTCAAGGCGCACTTCAGATTTTATGATTCGCTTGTAGAAGGAGAGCCCCTCCTTCAAGTTGAAGACTTTCAGTAACTCAAGAACAAATTCTCGATCTGCTTTTCTTCCAAACATTCCCTTGCTCTTGAGTATGTTCATCGATTCGGTGGCATGGAATTCCACGTCATCATCACTGGGCAATGTTCCACTCGAAATCGAGTTTAATGAGTCTTTGATGTCGCCTTTCACTTGTCGAAAGAGCAACTCAATTGTCATGTGTACGACGTCACCAAACCATGCTTGAATTGGAAGCGCCTTGGAGAATCCATAATACTTGAACTTCCCGTATTGTTTTGAACATCTTCCATAAGAAAGAATGTCTCCTGTGAACGAATATCGATCGATGAGCATGTCTGGAGGCAAGTAAGGCATCTTCCCCTTGAGGGCATCCAATGGGTGGGTCAAGGGAGCACCTCCATTAGGGGATGAGGTGTCACAATGCCATCGGTAGTACTCCGGTCTTGCTCATGATATCCTCGTTCATTTGGAACACCTTTCCATGTGTTTGGGTCGTGGAGAACAAGGGCGTGTTTTGCTCTTGAAAACGCAACATAATACGAACGAAACGAATCAAAGTCACGAAGTGTATTCACGTCAGGGCCAGCGGAGATGGGTCTGATTCGCCAAGGCGCGAAGTATTGGTGCATGACTGCAGGTAGTCGGTGGTGTGCTGAATTTCTTACGCGTAATCCCCGAACGATAACAACATCAAACTCGAGTCCTTTGGACTGATGGATGGTCATCACGGAAATGTTGCCTTGAATGACTACTTCATCTTCTTCTTCATGTTCTACGGTTCTTCCTTCGGCAATGCCTTGGCTTGCAAGTCTGTAAAATCCATTCACTTGATACAAAGAAATACTTCCTGAGGAAACAAAGATGTTTTGATATGCGGGATTATTGGATTTTGAACTTGGAGTCATCGTATATCCTTCAATCCAATTCGAAGCTTGCGCTAGCCTCCACGAGGAACTGATGTCCTTTGCCCAATCAACAAATGGCGTCAAATTGAGAATATGGAATACAATTTTCATCAGGCTGTAGGATGTATCATCCGACGCAGAAGAAATCGCTGTATGCGCTTCTGTAATGTATTGTGCAACATCGCTATGAGTTGCTTTGAGTGTTTGAGCAATTTGTCTGCAAGAACTTACCCATTGGTAAGTTTCCTTGTTGTAATCGCCTGCGAGTGCAACTTTCCAAACATCCGTAGTGTCAATTACCAAACTAATGAGGCCATAGAGTGCCATGACTTCCTCGGTCTCAGACATGTCCTTTCCTCTCGGGTTATACACTGGTATTCCGAGTGTTTCCAACTCATTCACCAAATAACCGACTCCATTTTTAGTTGATTCGTTCACACTTGGTGACAAGATGGCCACTTGAGACCAATCTTCAATGATATTTGCACTCTTCAATCCAGAGATAAATTCAACCAGTTTGTCATCAGCTTCTTTGGCGTCACGCCCTTGAGCAAACCAAACAGCGGGATTGGACGCTAACATCTTTCCTTTTGCAACCAAGGCTGGAGTACCGCCGGGTCGCAGCCTGAAAGTTCCTGTATTGATTGAAGTGTGAGAATTCATGTACGATTCATAAAATTCAACAATCACGGGGTGAGATCGATAGTTGTCTAAGAGATTGATTTTCGTTGGGTGGGCGCCAAAACGACCTTTACACTCTGGGTCAAATGCAACCATGCATTCAACAGAAGCTCCTCGGAATCTGTATAGTGACTGGTCATCGTCTCCAACAACACATAAGTTGGAATTTTGTGCTAAACCAAAGAAAATATCTTCTTGAATCGGATTTGTATCTTGGTATTCATCGACCATTACATACTCAATAGTGTCAATCAATTCATCAAGTCCTCCCGTATTGATTTCGTGCCAAAGCAAATCGAGCAAAAGAGCGAAGTCAAGACGTCTGGCATTCGCCATTGTAGTTTTGTAGTGCTCATAAGCAACCAGCAAAGCATCTCTTCCGGGATCGCCACTGAAGGCTGCGACATCGATACGGTCTTCTGTAAGATGATTGAACAGGAGGTTCAACCTTCTCACCCATCCTTCTCCAAACAATGGCTTTCCGAAACTAGTCTCATTGAATTGTTTTAGAGGGTGGGCGTTCGTACAATATACTGTATTTCTGTTACCTGTGTTGAGCATTAACATCTGTAATTCAATCTCGTCGATGACAGTTTTTCCAATAAAATTCGGAGACCGTATGCCACTCAAAAATTCCTCTGCCAGACTGTGTATGGTTCCGAGTCGAATGCCAAGCAATTCTGCTGATTGTATTTCATGGACTTTTGGAAATTTCAATTTCAATTCGGTAAGACGTTGACTAATTCGGTCGAGCATTTGCCGTGCAGCCTTCCGAGTAAATGTTGTCAGCACAATCGAGGAGGGGAGGACTCCATCAACAACAATGAGACGAAGCGTGCGTGCTACGAGCGTTTCTGTTTTTCCCGAACCGGGGCCAGCAGATACCAGAACAGGGCCAGAAACCGTTCGAAGTGCAAGTTCCTGATCTCCCGTGAGACTGTATCCAGGGAGCAGCGAATTGTAATCTGCAATGAATTGTGATTCAGAATACATATCAGTCACCTAATTTGCGAGGGGAGTCATGAACGGAACACCTAGTAAATCGGCAAGTGGTTGTCCGAGGAATACACCATCACTACACCGATAAAGATCCATCCTTGCCCGAGTTCTTCGACCATAAACATCAGTAGTTTGGCCCAAAACTTGGGCCAAACTAAACGGACCTTCAACAGCGTAAATATGCACTCGATTTTGAGGATTATTTGAGACTGCGCGAGGGTAATTGGAAAGACTCCAATGCGATGCAGGGCTACGAGTAAACAGCCAATCGGTTACTGCCATTCCTCCAGTATAGGTGTCTTTAGAGAGATGGTCTATTCTTTGTAGCCTTCTCGTGATGAGAAAATGTCTGTTCATGACTGCCTGAACAAGACTGCTCATTATGGTATTTGAAACATTAAACCCTTGACAGAAGTTAGCAAGTGTTGTAGCATTTAATTCTCTAAAGCACTCACCACCCCTATTCAATTGGCCTAAAGGGCTGTTTGGAGTGCATTGTTTCGCCCGAAATAGGTAATGGTGATTGGCTGATTGGTTAGTAAAAACATCATCCACTTGCCGGATTGAACCTACAGTGAATCTATTATTTTGTCCGTAATTGGATATCAAATTTGCAAGAGCGCCATTGCCACGGTTCCCCACCCTTGCTCTCGAAGCAGTGGCTGAGATGTGAGAGTCCCATGCGGTGGAAGTTCTCCCCGTAATTATTCCGTTCACCTCAGTATCTTCCATAACCTGTTGCATGAATTCATAGAGTTCATTCAATTGAGACCCAGAATACCTGTAGGAATCATGGATGCATGACCACATACGTGGCAAGGTCAAATGAGCAGCATTGATACAGTGAGAGTCTCCTTGAACCATGAGAAACTGTTCTGTCCATTGACTGATCCCTTGGGGAGGGTGCCTGTTTTCATCGAAGGGGCAACCTCCAACCACCTGTCCGGATAATGTGGCCTCGGTCGTGGGTCGGTTATTTTGTATCAATTGCCGCTGAAAGAGAATTAAACGGTTATCTCCATGGCCTCCGGCGATACCGGCAGAGGTTCTCAATCGTACGGAATCAATGGGTGAGACGAGTAAGAATGGAATCCCTAAGGCAGCGTGGTCTTCGATACGACCAAAACGCTGCACTGCATTTGAATTTGCGGGGTTTTGAGTGGTAAATTCAATCGCAACAACAGCCCGTTCAGCCGTTGCATTGCGTAGGGAAGGAGGGAGTTGATCAAGTGTAACATAATGCTGGCCTGGCCCGAATTCCTCTGGATTATCACCTTCAAAGTAGAACATGACAAAATCAGCCGACTCAAGATCTGTGAACAAAGGAAAACGAGTCATTCCAGCGCCGCCGCTGACGATGAGAACGTCTCTGTCCAAGACTGGTGAGCCGTGACGAGTGAAGTCGAATTCCCAATGCGTGGCTGGCCAATTGGAAAATGCTCTTGTTACCTTCCCTTGGTCAGCAGGGTCGTGTACACATAGCCACATGATTGAAAGATTTTGTTCAGGTTCAAGAAGATTGCGCAATATGCAATAATTTGCTCACTCTTCGTTTCCGACGTTGAGCCAAAACTCATTGATTGCACTCGGATTACGAATTACCATCTGCCCTACGTATAGCAGATATGCAGCAAGGGGAAGGTATAGCCCGAGTATCGTTGGATGGGGTCCAATCGTAAACAATGGAATTGAGTATGCAATCATCGGCATCAGAAGCCATGGAATCGGGCCTCGATTCTTTGCAATAATCATGACTGGATAACCCAAACCACAACCGAGAAGGAAAAGACCAACAAAGGTCAACGTGATTTCCATCG
>JAQXFF010000192.1 GCA_029250425.1 Candidatus Thalassarchaeaceae archaeon
CGGGGCAGTGAAGATGCACTGCGCGCCATTCGCAAGCAGGTTCGACGCAACCGAAACAAATTCGATGTCGCTGATGAAGAACTTCCAGTCGTGGCCACCATCGCCAGCCAATTCGCTGATGGCGGCGTGGACCGATTGTGGGTGAAGTTGGCCGCCATGGTTGGCTTTGAAGCATCAGAACCCATCGATGAGATGGGTGCGCGCAAGGGCGTCATTCCGCCAGAACGAATCTCCTATCTTTCTGAAATCGCGGCAACCGTTCGCACCTACCACGCTGACAACGAGGCCGTGGCCGAGCAATTGCGACTGTGCCAACACCTCGAGACCGCTGCGGCCCATGCCAACGAACGGGGCGCAAGCAAGGTCGCTGAGGATTTGAACGCTCAAATCGATGAGATCCTCGAAACGGTCGAAGACGCTCGCAACCGACTCGATGCCTTCAGGGACTTGGCCAAGCAATACGCAACGGGTGAGTTCACCTACCACGTCCGAGGCAAGCCGTTCACCGTGCAAACCACCACTGAATCCTTAGCGCATTCCGCCATTCCACGGGTTGCTCTGCCAACCTTTGCTGATGACGGTGAATTGTTTTCCTTCGTCACGAAGGAAAACGCACCTGGACATTTCCCCTACACCGCCGGTGTGTTCCCGTTCAAGCGAACCGACGAACTCTCTGCCCGCATGTTTGCTGGTGAGGGCGAACCCGAGCGAACCAACCGACGGTTCCACTACTTGAGTCAAGGCCAAGACTACGTTCGACTTTCCACGGCGTTCGATTCCGTCACCTTGTACGGTCGTGACCCTGCTCGCCGACCTGACATTTGGGGTAAAGTGGGCAACTCTGGCGTCTCGATTGCGACAACGGATGATGCCAAGCGACTCTACTCTGGATTCGATCTGTGCAACCCAAACACCTCGGTCAGCATGACCATCAACGGACCTGCTCCGATCATCCTTGCGTTCTTCCTCAACGCTGCCATTGACCAGCAAATTGAGGCACATCTTGCTGAACAAGGCACGCCACTCACCTTGCTCGACAGTGCGTACACAGGAGAGTTACCAGAAGGTCACAACGGCTTCGGTCTTGCCACAGTAGGACGGCGGGGCGATGAACTCGTTGATGCTGAGACCTATGCAGCAATCAAGGCACGCACCTTGCAAACCGTTCGTGGGACCGTGCAGGCAGACATCCTCAAGGAAGACCAAGCGCAGAACACTTGCATCTTCTCCACAGAGTTCAGTCTCAAACTGATGGGGGATGTCCAGCAATTCTACATCGACCAAGGGGTGCGAAACCACTACTCTGTCAGCATCTCCGGATACCATATCGCTGAGGCAGGTGCCAACCCGATTAGTCAACTTGCATTCACCCTGGCAAACGGCTTCACCTATGTTGAATACTACAGAAGCCGCGGCATGGACATCGACTCCTTCGCACCCAACCTTTCCTTCTTCTTCTCCAATGGATTGGACCCTGAATATACTGTGATTGGACGAGTCGCCCGACGAATCTGGGCGGTGGCCATGCGTGACCTGTATAGTGGTAACGATCGCTCTCAGAAGCTGAAGTATCACATCCAGACCTCGGGCCGTTCACTCCACGCTCAAGAAATCAACTTCAACGACATTCGCACAACATTACAGGCACTGTTGGCAGTCCAAGACCAAGCCAACAGTTTGCACACCAACGCGTATGATGAGGCGATTACCACACCGACAGAGGAAAGTGTCCGCAGGGCCCTAGCCGTTCAACTGATTGTCAACAAGGAAAGTGGCTGGACCAAGACTGAGAATCCACTTCAAGGATCATTCATCGTGGACGAATTGACCGATCTTGTGGAAGAAGCGGTCCTCACCGAGTTCGAGCGCATCGCTGAGCGTGGTGGAGTGCTCGGCGCTATGGAGACGATGTATCAGCGTGGTAAGATCCAAGACGAATCACTCTACTACGAAGAGCTGAAGCATTCGGGAGAATTGCCCATCACGGGTGTGAACTTCTTTGAGAACCCGAATGCAGTCGCCTTCGATGAATCTAGTGCTGATGACTTCGATATGGAATTGGCACGCGCGACACCCGAAGAAAAGCAGGGCTGCCTATCTCGCCTCGCTCAATTCCACAAGACACATGCCAAGGAAACCTCAGAAGCACTTGCACGTCTGCAAGAGGTTGCACGCACGGGTGGAAACGTCTTCGCTGAACTGATGGAAACTGTGAAGGTTGCAAGTCTCGGTCAAATCACTGAGGCACTCTTCGAGGTTGGCGGGCAATACCGTCGAAATATGTGACATTCAGGGCCACGAACTAGGGTGATTGTTCATCATCCATTCAAAGCGGTCGTCTAATACCTCAAAATCATAGAACTTTTCAGCTCCTCTTCCACTTCTCGAAGGTAGACCTTGCTTATCGGGTAAATCTGGACTCAACATACATTCAAGAGCAAGTTCAATTGAAGGTTCGATCCAACTCCAATCAAGAGGTATTGAAATATTGTAGTGAGATATTCCCAAATTCAACGAAGAACCATTGTTGAATATGTCATCCTGATCCTGTCCAACGTTGAAAACAACATGGTGGCCTATTGGATACACCTTGTGAGGTAGATTATCTCGCTGAATAATTTTTTCAAGCAACCACGCATAAAATTCCAATTGGATTCGATGTGATACACCGAAATTTTCACCGAAATGTTTGGGAATACCCCTATTGTTCAATTTGTTAGGGTCGTATTCATTTTCTTCTCCATATCGAGGATTGGTACTTTTGGCTTTAAAGTCGATAATTACAATCCATTTTTGGCCATCCTCATCTGTGAATTCAATCAACTCATCAGGTTCCCCATAGACATTGAGCATGGGGTGTGGGTCAGAAGGGCGTTGGAAAAGAAACCCATGCGTACGGGCCCATGACCAAGAATGTGTTCTTCGGCCGCAAAATGTGTCGATAAAATCGGGGTCAGTAGGATGGATAAAGGGGACACAATTCTCAAATTCAGTCCCTGCAAGAAGGGGTGAAGGTGTCAAAGTGGCTGCTGAACGGAGAGCATCAAAGTGGGCTTCGGCGAGAATGCCAACACGGCCGTTTAATGTGAATTGTGGGCCATCATATTTTTCAAGAAAACCATGGTTTTGCCGTAGCCAAAAGGAACGAGGAGATTTAAGGAACATTACAAATCTTGAATGGCTCAAATCTTTTGAAAAGTCACCATTACGCATATCGTAATATGTATTCGTAGCAGGTGTTGTAGGGTCGTAAATTCTCTTTCCAGAATATCCGCCTAGTTTCTTACCCAAATAGAGTCGATCCTGAATGGGGGTTGGCACAAATTGATCTGAACGGCCGGGCCAAGTCATGCCTTGGCCTTTTGATTGGTGGTTATCAAGTAATCTCTAGTGCTCGAACAGATTATTTTGAACTTTCTTCACCGGGTGTCATCTTGTCCCACAATAGGACACCGAGCAAGGCACCCATGATTGGACCCACTGTGTAGATGATGATATCGATATTGTTCGCCGTGTTCATGCCCATATCCCCCCAGACCCAGACACCTGCCCAGCGAGCTGGATTCATTGCCGCACCGGTGAGTGGACCACCCATCAGGATATCCGCCATGACCACCAAACCAATGCCGAAGCCGGCAATGCCTGCTGGGGCGCGATCGTCCACAGCGGTGCCCATGATGACCGTCATGAGAAAGAAGGTGAGAATCGCCTCAATCAGGATGGCTTGCTGGGTGCTTACATCAATAATTGTGTCACCTGGAGCCGGTGTTCCGGCGATTACATCTGCACCGATGGAATAGAGGACGAAACCCGCAAGGATGGCCCCCCCAAATTGTGCTGCAATGTATTGTAAACCAAGTTTAGAATCGATTCGATTGGTGGCCATGAATCCAATTGTGACCGCCGGATTGATGTGTGCTCCAGAGATATTCATCGTTGCCGAAACCATGACTGAAAGTATGATTCCATGAGCGACTGCAATCGTCAAAAGATCCCCTCCTGAGACCCAGATTGAGCCCGCGCCGATGAACGTCAAGGCGAACGTGGCCACTCCTTCGGCATACAACTTGGCTTCAGTTTCTTTGCTCATATTGGCTAGCATATTTAACAACGACATGTGATCACTCCGAATCTATGATTCAGATGGGTCTCATCGAAGTTCGTCTATGAATCATCCGGCGATATTACATTCAATGCACACAGAATTTGAAGGGTTAGAAACCACCCGATAGTACGGCTATGCACCCAAAGAATCCGATAACTGGATATGATACAATCGCTACCGTTGCGCCAATTCCCATCGCTTTTCCACCACTCGCAGCAAATCCGTAGATGATCATACCAATCGATACGAGGGGTGCAGCCATGCACATCAACGACGATATCCCCCCAAAAATTGCCGCTGTATCTTCTTGTCGATCTCTATCTTCTTGTTCTTCTTTAGTCTCGATGCGCACGTCTATGTCGAAGTTGGAACCGTAATCATCCCCATCATCAAAATGCATGACTCCGGTCTCTTTTGACCAGCCGCCAAAGGTCGCGAATGTTTTGATTTGCAATTCAAAATCTGAGCCGTGATCATCTCCATCATCGAAATGTAAGATGCTGTCGTTCGCATTCCAGTGGCCAACCTGTTCCCGAGTTGGATAGTCGTCATACTCCCCCCATGTTTCCTTGATGATTGTGAAACTCTCCGCGCCAACTGATGATTGGCAATCATACCAAGAATCCTCCCACCAAGGCATTTCACACCACTCTACAGATTCATTTGATGAGAGAGTGAATGCTCCTGAATATGCAGTTCCGTTTCCTCGAACGAGAAGATGCTCATCGTGACTTTCCACTACAAATGAGACACTAAGAATCTCATCCCAATCACTGTGATGCCAGTCCTCATGGCAGTAATATCGGTTATCATTTCTATCGAAATCTTCGGTAATCCTGCAATTACTGAGATATTCGTCATCAGTGAGAACGAAATCGGTAGAGTAATCAGTGCCTTCGCCTTTCTCAAGCGAGACTGTTTGACTTTCGCCGTCGTAGTCCCAAGGATCCATGGAGTCTGCAATCATCATTAGAATCAAAGGGAGAATCATCAGGAACAGTGGCACCCCTAGGCCGATGAAGAATTTCTTCCAGACAAAAGGCTCTTTCTTGACCGCATACATCTGACCATCGGGACCTGTGACATAGTTGTACTCGGCAGAAGCGTCTGGCGACCCCGACAAGGACGATTCGCCCGTAAGAGTCGTTGTTGAACCGGACAAGGTGCCTCCGCCGGTTAAGGTCGTTGTTGAACCTGAGAAAAGTGGTGCTTCATCCGTCATAACTGAGGATTCGGGCTCGTATTCATCATTCATCTACGACGCCCCCCTGTGCCATGGGCAACTTTGCTAACAAATTGCTCTTCTCCTCGGGCGTTAATAGTGCCATCCCCGCAAGAGCGAGTTCACGACGAATCGGCTCAAGGATTGTTTCCTCCAAATCCCCCCGATAGAACATATTGTACGTGTCGAATGGGATGAGTCGCAAATCTGGACTAACGATGTGAACGCAAGTCTTCTTGACACTCCGCAAGTCGAACGAATGAGCATCAATGAAATCCATGATAATTATTCGGAATACATTGTCATAAGAGAATTCAGTTGGCATTTCCAGTTCCGGTAAACAGCACAATAGTTGCGAAAGAGAATGGCCCGCTGAATCTGGACTGTGTGCAGTTGAAAGAAGATCCAAAATCTTGGCCTTCAATACCTGATCCTGCTCAAACTGAATGGTTGAACGCGGACCTGCGAGCAATGTCTCATCATCGATATGTCGTGTGAGTGGAACGGTTGTTTGACCCATCCGAAGGGCATATGCCATGGCGATGGAGTCGGGGTGGCAAGGCACAGGAAGCATGTCTTCAACTTCGAAGGTATCTGATTGTTCACCAATCATCCGACGAACTTCAGAAAGTGTCAGACGATCTTTGGCCATATCGTAATCTTCGTGTCTCCCTGCCTGTTGAATGGGTTGGAAAGTGACGCCACGAATGCAATTCCATGATTGGGCATGCTCGATGATATTGCCAATTTCATGGTCATTGAGTCCTTTCTGCAGAGTAACAACAAGTGTTGTGGACACATTGTGGGCCTCTAAATTCTCCAATGCTCTCTGACGAACATCTCGAAGATCTGCCCCTCGAAGGCGCATCAACGGTTCTCGCTCAAGGCTGTCAAATTGCAGATAGAGTTCAAACCCGGGCTTGTATTCCGCCAACCTAGCTGCAAATTCAGGCTCATTTGCGATTCGAATACCGTTTGTGTTGACCATCAAATGTCGAACAGGACGTTCACGAACAGCATCAAGTATTTCGAAGAAATTGGGGTGAAGAGTCGGTTCCCCACCTGAAATCTGGATGACATCTGGTTCCAATTCATTCTCCACAACTGCATCAAGCATCTGAATGATGTGCTCCAGTGAACGATAGTCCTCCTTGCGTTCAGGTCCACTACCTGCATAGCAGATGGGGCATTTGAGATTGCAATGATCAGTGACTTCAATCAAAGTCAGACAAGAGTGTTGCTCATGGGATGGGCAAAGACCGCAATCGTATGGGCAACCATACTTCATCGGCGTATTCCAACGTTCAGGCATTTCACTGGGCTTGACGTAGACCTCGCGGCAGCGCCGATAGTAATCTGCATCATCCGAAAGCAGCACTTTTTCGCGCTTGGCGCAGGAGTAGCAGAGTTTGTCCATGTAGACATTGTTCTCTTGGATGATGATCTTGCCTTCTGCACGACGCAGGCAAGCAGAACAAACGCTGGTGGCTGAATCGTAGAACAAATAGTCCCGAATCTTACCACTCATACATCTGTGTGAGAGACTTCTTCTATTGAACGTTGACCCGGCTTACCGTAGGTAAAGAACCACAGTAAACCAAGGACGCAAGCCCATTGAATCGGAGTCAAACCAAACCATTCTACCGGTGTTGTATCCTTGATGGAATCAACGATGACTCGCCAAATTAAATACAACACCATGAAAGTCTGAAAACGTTGACCTGGCAGTGGATTTTCCAATTTCTCTAGGGTGGCCCAAATGGCTCCAAGGGCCATAATGCCATACAATTGGGTAGGGTGGCGTGGACC
Source organism: Candidatus Thalassarchaeaceae archaeon (assembly GCA_029250425.1). GTDB lineage: Archaea > Thermoplasmatota > Poseidoniia > Poseidoniales > Thalassarchaeaceae > MGIIb-P. The sequence continues at coordinate 7,137 of JAQXFF010000192.1, forward strand.
GTCACCAAAATCAACACCCCATGGCAAATCTGTATGGAAGCCATACGTCGCATCAGGGAGGCCCGTCAAGAAGCAACCGATGCGTCCAATGGCCATAGAAATGATGAGTGGAGTCACATAGACATCACCGGTTCGAACTGAAATCCCCAATAATTTCTTCGCCACCTCAATACCCATTGTGCCACCCAATAAGCCACCAACAATGGTTTTCCCACCGAGAAATAAGATTGGAAC
>JAQXFF010000203.1 GCA_029250425.1 Candidatus Thalassarchaeaceae archaeon
CCCTTCCAATTCATTGTTGACCTCTAGAACCTTTCCAGCGCAAGGGGAGTGGAACGTTTCACTACCTTCAGCAGAACGTAGTGAGAATAGTACGTCACCTTCACTGAATTCTTCAGCAACATCAGCAAAATCAAATTCATTGTCAGCCGCCGCATTGTCAGCCAAAGCGTCACTGGGTAAAACGGCCATAATCACGCGGAGAACGTCGCCCATTTCTTGGACCAGACAATCCGCAACACCGATTTTCCATGTTCCTTCCTCTTTATCCACAACTTGCATCCACATATGGTTGCGTGTGTATTTTCGATCTGATAGCACGCTGAATTCTAGATAATCGTCCGCCATAACGTCACCTTCATTGCCGCCGCGGTGTGGCGACATATTTCAATAAATCGATTATGAATTTAGAAAAATCGTCCGTAGGACGGGGTTGCTTTCACGCATTGATTATCAATAAGAGGCCGGTGGCATGAACGAGGGAACATCGTGCAATTCCAAGAGACTGAAGAACAGAGTATGATACGGGAAATGGTCAGAGACTTCGCTGAAGAAGTTCTGGCACCTACCTGTTTGGCCAGAGATAAAGCACAACAACCCCCAATCGAAGAATGGGCGCAGTTCGTCGAATATGGATTGCAATCTTGTACCATACCTGAGGATTTCGGGGGCGTCCCTCTCGATGATATTAGCGAAGCAATTATCGTTGAAGAATTGGCACGTGTCGATCCTTCATTCGCGGTTTTCTTCTGTGTTCATGTTGGACTTTGTGCCAAGACGATTGTCATCCACGGCACCGATGAACAGAAATCAAAGTACCTACCCATGTTAGCGACCGATAAAGTGGGCGCCTATTCACTTTCTGAAGCCGGGGCGGGTACAGATGCTGCCGCAATGTCTTGCAAAGCTAAACTCTCAGACGATGGAACACACTACCTGCTCACAGGAGAAAAGATGTGGGTCACCAATGGTGTGAGCGCAGACGTATACGTTCTTTTTGCCAAAGATGTTGATCACCCTGATTACGGAGTGAAAAAACATGGTGGTACAACAGCATTCATCGTCGAACAAAGTTTCGAAGGATTCACAGTGGGTAAAAAAGAGGACAAATTGGGTATTCGCAGTAGCGATACTTGCACGCTCGTTCTTGAAAACTGCAAGGTCCCTGTCGAAAATGTGCTTAAATCACCAGGGAAGGGATTCCCAATCGCCATGAACGCTCTTGATAATTCACGCATTGGTATTGCGGCTCAGGGCCTTGGAATTGCTCAAGGCGCCTACGAATCAGCGCTGAAATATGCACATGAAAGAGAAGCATTTGGCGTCCCCATCGCGCGCCATCAAATGATTACTGCATACCTAGCCGATATGGCTACACAAGTAGAAGCCGCTCGATTAATGGTCTACAAAGCTGCATGGACCAAGGAACAGCACTACCATCACGGCGGCCACCGTCACTCCAAGGAAGCAAGTATGGCCAAATTATTTGCAGGTGATACAGCAATGTGGGTTGCTGAACGTGCCGTACAAATTCTTGGAGGATATGGTTACACCACTGATTTCCCCGTGGAACGATTCTTCAGAGATGCAAAGATTACACAAATTTACGAAGGGACGCAAGAAGTTCAGAAATTGGTTATTGCACGAGCCATTAGCAAGGACGTGTGATTAAATCAGAACCGAACACGGTTCCTTCAGGATAAGTCACTGGTTCTGATTGTGATTGGAACACGGTCGCACTCCCTCCGATGAGGACTCCTGAATCATCCTCCCACCGCAAAAATGCACCTTCCCACAATCCAAGGACGGGGCAATTATTGTGTTCATGGAATTCCTGAATTCGCTGTGCACGAGTTTCTCCAAAATGCTGCTGGAAATGATCTCCTTCCTTCAACCAAATACTGCCATCGTGATAATGGGCATTTATTTGGAAAGGAACCAGTGCAAAAGTTTCGAAAGATGTAGGTTCGACAATGGGCATATCATTGGTCGTCTGCATTGTTGGACAAGCAACATTTGCTCCAGCACTAACGCCCATGTAAGGCATCCCATCAGATACTCGTTGTCGCACAATATCGATGAGACC
>JAQXFF010000206.1 GCA_029250425.1 Candidatus Thalassarchaeaceae archaeon
CAGCGATGGAAGTGGCGCCGTAAGAAGCTCCGTCGCCGTCGAGCTGCACGCAAGTTAAACAAACAGTGAGCGGCTCATCGCCTCACCGCTCGGTTGAAATATCCTTGCCGTCGGCCACAGTTTACCTTTGGGGGTATAGTATAGCCTGGTAGTACTACCGGCTCCAGACCGGTGGAGGGGGGTTCGAATCCCTCTGCCCCCACTTCTTTCTTGACACGAAGCCTCATTGTAGTGCGAGTAATCAGTTTTCTGGGGTAGATTCTCCACATCGATAGTCAGGCGTCAATGAGATGGTTTGATGATGTGTGCCCGCGCACGCGCGCGCATGGGGAACATGCGTGAACCAATTGCCATTCTTCTCGCGTTGTTGTTGACCTTGCCGATGATTGGTACCATCACCCCCTCTGTCGATGATGGTTTTGAGCAATTGGATGGAATTCAATTGATTCATTCAGATTGGACTTCTGAAATTCCTACCCATCAACCCTTGGTTTGGAATACGGGACCCTGGTGGACTTGGACAAGCATGGACCAAGATCGAAATGGAATCCACGACAGTCTTCAATCAGCAATTGGGACTGTCTGGGTCGGTTTGTCATACAATCACACCCCTACTGTCGAAGATGAAAATCGTTTGACAGAATTGGGTTACACCCCCAAGTTGGTTGTCCCTGCCGTTGATGCTATTCTACTCGGTGCTGTGGATGCATTGAATGTAACACAGTTGTCACAAATTGATGGTGTGGTGATGGTTGAAAGATATGGCAATGTTGTTTTCTATGGGGACATTCAAACATTGGCGGTCAAAGCACGAAATTCCACAGAATATCCCGACAGTGCTTGGGAATTGGGTGTTTCTGGAGCAGGTGTCAATATCGCTTTGACAGATACAGGTGTTGACAGTGAACACCCTGGTTTGGAAGGCAAACACGTCGCGGGTTATGATGCGGTTTGCTTTGTTCACAGCGATCCAATGTGTGTTGCTGCTGGTGGACGACAGTCGGATGGCTCGTTCGACCCCGATGATGGAAATCAGCATGGAACCGCTTGCATGGGGATGGCCGCCGCTACTGGGGTTGAAGCCGATGGCTCTCAATCCGAATTTTATGGAAGTGCACCAAATGCTTCCTTGGTCGATGTTCGAATCGGTACAGATGTCGGAGCGGGTCCGTTTGAGAATTATGTTCTCGAGCAGGAATTCTATGAATCTGCAATGAACGGTCTACAGTGGATTATTGACAACAAAGACACAGCCTGGCCCGGTGTCGATGAATCTCTACATGGGATCGATATCATCTCCCTCTCATGGGGTATCACCAGCCATGAAAGCGGTGGTAGTGATGGCGAAGATATGCACAGTCGCATTCTCAACGAGGCAACAGAGGCCGGTGTCACAGTCTCGAATGCTGCAGGAAATGATGGCGAAAACAATGACGGTCTTTCGGGAATGAGTTCGTCTTCACTTTCGATTACTGTTGGCGCTACAGATGACAAAAACACGGTTGATCGAGAAGATGATACCGTTGCTGGCTACTCTTCACGTGGACCTCGCAGAGACAACGGCGATGGCAATCCAATCAACGAGTTGATTCCAGAAGTTTCAGCTCCGGGAACCAACATCATTCAGGCTGAAGGGTGTGTCACCAGTGGGGGTTGTAGCAATCTCTTCAGCGATGCGAGCGACAATACCTACACCGGTCGCGGTTCGGGAACATCCTATGCGACCCCCTCGGTGACCGGTGTGATCGCTTTGCTAATTGAGGCAAATCCGGATCTTGACCCGATGACAATCAAGGAAGTTCTCAAACAAACTGCAGAACGTCGAGGGCCAGCATCAGCACCGACTGTAGATCCATATTGGAATCGGGATTTTGGATATGGCATGGTTGATGCACGGGCTGCAGTCGAACTTGCACAGCACCTCGGACAAACCAATCAGAGCACATCCATTGATTGGACCATCCAGAATCATTTGTTGAACGTCACCAATCAAGGTGGTAATGTAATCATCACGGGACATTCATGGACACAATCCGATGTCATTGCTGCCGTACAGTATCGAATTGGAGATGGTTCTTGGAAAGAAGCAACTTACGAGGCAGTGCCCGAAGAACTCGGCCCCCTTGTACCATTCAACTGGACTGTGGCATTGGATCTATCCAACGTCCCTTCGGGAGAGCAAACTGTGGAGGTTCGTGCGATTCGTGGAGGAGAGCAATCCCTCCCAGTTTTGGTTGAAGTCAATGGTGGAGGTGGTTCATCTAGCAGTGGCATGTCAATGGTGATTGTCGTTGGTGGAAGCATTGCCCTCATTGTCGTTTTCGCACTTCTCATCGGTTTCATAATGTCTCGCAAAGGTTCAAATTTGCAAGGCGATGAAGAGGAAATTTTTGAGGCCGAAATCATTCCTGATGTGAACTACTCGGAACTTACAGTTGCAGAGTTGAAGCAATTATTGGTTGAATGCGGTCTTCCTGTTTCAGGAAATAAGGCTGAGTTGATTGAACGATTATCCACTCAAACCGCTTAAGGGCAAGAGGCTGTTCCGGCCGACCATGGACGGCTTTTCTGACCGCACACTGGCGATTCAGCCGACAGGTGTGCGCAAGATGTTCGATATGGCCGGCGACGATGTCATTTCATTTGGATTGGGTGAACCTGATTTTCAACCACCGGAAGTTGCCATCGATGCAATGTGCAAAGCCATGCGCGATGGTCACAACAAGTACACCACAACGGCTGGCCTCCCCGCCCTCCGAAAGAGGATTGCTGAAGATTGGTCATCCGTCCAACCTGGGCTAGATGAGCGTAACGTTTGCATGACGATGAGTGGCACGAATGCCCTTCTCTGTTGTTCATTGGCCACTTTGAATCCAGGGGACAATATTTTGTTGCCAGAACCATATTTCCCCCTGTATGCCCCGGATGCCATTTTGTGTGGTGCTGAACCCAAATTCTATCCATGTATATTTGAGCATGAATTTGTGCCACAGATATCAGACTTGGAAGAGTTGGTTGATGAGAACACCAAAGTGATCCTTTACAATTTCCCGAGTAATCCAACTGGGGCGACAATCAATGAAGAACAGCGAGATGAATTGTTAGATTTCGCACGCCGTCACAACCTTTGGATTATCACAGATGAGGTATATGATCGCATCATCTACGGAACAGAACATGTATCATTTATTGGAACAGGTTATGATAAAATTCTCTTGGTCAATTCATTTTCCAAGACTTTCGCCATGACAGGGTGGAGAATTGGTTACATTCTTTCCACAAATTTGGAAGCCATGAAACAATTGATCAAGTTGCAATATTATATTGCTGCCTGCAGTAATGATGCGATGCAATATGCAGTATTGGCAGCATTTGAAGAAGCCTATGATTACCCTGCGGAAATGACACAGGAATTCCAAGCACGTAGAGATTTGATCTGTGGGCGCTTGAATGCGATGCCCGGCGTGTCCTGTCATGTACCTGAAGGTGCATTCTACGTTTTTCCAAAGGTTGATGTCCCTGGCATGAATTCTGAAGAAGTTGCGATTGAGTTACTCAAGGGTGGAGTTCTTTGTTCACCAGGTACAGCATTTGGCGAATCTGGCGAAGGTCACCTGCGCTTCGCCTACACGATTGGCCGCGAAGATATTTCTCACGGGATGGACAAGGTTGAAGCCGTTCTTAGCAAACTCAGAGGTCAGAACTGAGGTTCAGAAATGTCAGTTAATGCGGATTTACTAAGACTCATTGCGGGATTATTTTTCGGCATTGCTCTTCCTCGCATCCCCCTACTCTTCTTCACACGATTCTTGAGCTTGGAGCGTGAACTAGCTCCGCACCCGGATCCAATACCTCTTGGGGTTCCATTGATTCAGAGGCTGTTATTGATGCGCCGAGTTCATGCAATGTGTTGGGTAATTTGTATTCTACCGTTGAGCATGGGTATTCTCATTTTGAAATCCTCTCCAGAGCCATTGGGAGTTGGATTGATTGCAGGTGCGGCGTGGTTTATTTTCTCAAGACTCGTACCGTTACACATCGAGCGTGGATTTGGCGTTCTACCTCTTTCACTCATTCAAGAGGTCAATAACTTCCGTGAGCCACAAGCAGATTGTTGCCATCAGCAATTTTTGCAATGGGAGGTGCGTGCAATTCGCTGCAAAAATTGCCGCTATGTGGCCTTGGATTCCCCTCGACCCGACCTGGGCCGAATCCGTTCAGATGGTCGTTTATTGGGCTCACTTCGAATTTTGTTAATGGATGGCCATTCTGTATTTCCCCCGAATGAAGAATCACTCGTCGGACAGGGTGTCGAGTTGTTCGGCAAGATCGCTGAAGAGGAATGAATCATTTTCGTCTTGCCCATCTTGTTCAATTTCCTCATCTTCATGAACATTTGTTCCGGTTCCTTCTGATGTTTGTCCTGGTGCTGGCAATCCAATGACGTCTTCATCATTCTCCAATGATTCCCATTCAGATTCGATTCCAATCAACCAACGTGGAGGGTCCTGCTCACCGCCTCCCATGACAGCCATAGTGGTGAAAATTGCCATTGGCAATAGGGAGAGGGCAACCAATAGGTCGAGGAAACTAGATTCGGGAATATCTACATGTCCTGGTAAGATCGCTTCTAGGAATCCGCGCTCTACCTGAATGTCTTGCCATCTGCCATAATCCAACCCCAATCCTTGGAAGGCTAAATCAACGATCAATCGTTCAATTAACCAAAGTAGCAAAACAGGGAATAACCACCCCAATTTGGTTCGATCAACCAGTATTCGACGGGCAATTGCAGCCACACCGACTACCTTGGATGCAATCTTCGGGAACAATCGAAGGCCTATGACAAGACCAGCAAGATAGACCAGCAAAGCCAGTTCAAGTAATCGCCGTTCCTGTAACCATTCGCCGGGGACAAATCTCAGGACCAGGAGTGGCAACATAATGAGGACAATTTGTAGCGGAGCTGCAAGCAATTGTAATCCACCGTGTACTTCGAGTAATGGACGACCATTTACCCGAACTTCTTGATGCACAATTCGGGTGACTTTTCCATATGGGGATTGGATGAGATTAAATCGCGCTCTGTCGACCAGATCCGCATCTCTCTTCCTTTTTGTCAACCCAAAAACAGCTCTCCAACCACCGGCATCAGCCACTCGATTCGGCATGTAACCGCCTACAGCCAGACCGAGGGTGAGTGAAATGATTCCATACATGATTGCAGCACCGATAATCCAAGGCAATAGATTGATCTGCAGCGAAAAGGTGTAACTTTCCCAATCGACATCCACAAGGTATGTGATGGTGAACGCGATTATTGGAGCGACGAAAACTTGTACACCGACCACCATGGTCAGCCACACTCTCTCCATTAGCGTACTTTTTCCTAGTGACAACATGACCCTTGGCAACGGTTTGTATCAAGAGGGTGTCGGCCCGAAAGGGTGTGGTCAATGCGATTGCTGTAGGCTTAGAATTTCGCCGAGTTCGTTGACCCTGTCGTAGACAGGGTTCAACCAACCTTAATACCAAATCGCGATTGGCCAAGTTGTTGATTGCGATGAAGAATACCCAAACCACCCTGATGTTCCTTGTCCTGTGTCTTGCCTCCCTCGCTCCGATGTTGGCTCCACAGGCTGAACTTTCACCGCTTGTGAGTGAACAAGAGACAGGGGGCCGAGATTTGATTGATCTAACGATTGTTGACATTGGTGTGGGCAATTCGACCGAGGTCGCAGAAACATGGATTCAACCCAATGGCGACTCATTGGATTATCTCCTTCGTGGCACTCGATATGCCGCAAATATCACCTACAAGAATGCTGGAACTGGATTTTCAAGTGTGGATGCAATAGGGACATTGGAAGCCATTCACCCCATTGGATTTGTCATGAAATCATGGTCGTTCAATTTATCGTTGGCTGGTGGCCAACAAGTGGTTCAAATCATTGAATGGACTCCTGATGCGGCTCACAGTATTGTCGATGCTGATGGGACTCTACATGGTGGCATTATCTTCCGCGGAACGATTTCAACAACGGTCGCTGGCCTTGGGGATGACGAATCCAACAATGTATACGAAGAGCAAGTCCCAATTGCCTTGTGGCACGACCCAATGGAAGGTACTTACACCTCCAATTCGCCCATTTGGCTTCCAATTTCTTACACTGACCGAACGATTGGACAAAGTGGTATTTACGGTGGTGGAACAGATTGGCAAACTGACAATTCGTCTGCTGCGGTCGGTGCTAAACATTGGCGTATTTCAGACCCCAGCGGTGGAAATTATGCTTCAAACACCATTGACATGTTGAAATGGGGATGGATCCCAACAGATGGTACCTGCAATGACCCAGGCCACGGCTTGGGATACGGTAGTATTGATTCGGATGTAGAAGCGGTCTACGGTGTTCCATTTTGTTGGCTCAATATCCTTGATTCCGATTTCCGTTCAGTACACTGGTCCACAATGGCTTGGGGCACCATGGGTTCCGGCGATGAAATGGCCATGGAGGCACTTCGTGGCATGACTACGATTGAAGAACTCAATATGACTCAAGCAGGTGTATCTGCATCAGAGGATGATTGGACAAAAGTCATCTGGAACATGACCGATATTCACAATGACAATGCTTACACAATGTCTTACTCAAAGATCGCAGATACAATGGGGGCCAATAGTGGGATGAGAATCGATGATTTCATTTTGTTTGCAGTTGAAGTGGTCGACGAATATACCATTACCTTGGATTGTGATGATCCTTTGCCAAATGCATACGTTGTGATTCCAGCTGACCCTAGCCCACCTTCGCTTTACTGTACCTTGACGAACAATGGATACAGGGAAGTCAACCTCAATATATTCACAGAAGTGTCAAATCTTTCTTGGATGAATATCTATCCGCTGCGAATTGATAGTGATAATTTGCTTGATCACGACAATTACGTCACTCTCAATCCACTTGATGGCGAAACAAGCACGACATTTTGGGTCAACCTCACCGTGCCTGAAGGAGCCAATGTTG
>JAQXFF010000208.1 GCA_029250425.1 Candidatus Thalassarchaeaceae archaeon
TGATGCTTGAAGGAATCGAAACCGTCTTTGTTGATGAACGGGTACTCCCTGCTGAAATGCTTGATTGAGTCCAATAATCCAATTGTATATCACTGGTTGTAATTGTCGTGTCGGTTGACAAATACAATCCCCATCTGAAAGAACCTGAAGATGAATCGCCATCGTTCTTAATTCGTGTACTGATACTCTTGGAATCACCAGCATCTGCCGTGCTCCATGATGCTGAGAGATAGTCTACAATTAAGTCCGGCCCACTACGACCACCAGTCTCCATAGGCTTACTAGATTCAGATAGTAAAGTCACATCTGTGGTTGGAACCAAAGCCAACAACATTGACGCTAACGCCGAAATGACGGCGATTCGAAGAAGGGTACCACTGGACACCATGGATGGTTGGCGTAACGGCTACTAGTCGAATATGTTGTGGTGGGCCTATAAGGCCCAATTTCTCGGTCATATTGATGAACGGCGGAGAAAAGGATGGAACATGGACGCTGAGAAGATGTTGGAAAGGATGGCAGGTTTTGTCGTCCACACAATGCATCAAATTCCTCAACTTGGCTTACTTCCAGTGGATGAATTACAAGGTATTCCGCTGGGTAGACTTCGTAGAGATGCGACAAGACTTCATGCAGTTTGTCGATACCAAAAAGGGGTGAGGAAATCGGAAATTTCCGGGCCAGGCGATGTCAGATGTGTTGATGTGCATCCCGCAGCATTAACCGAGGATTGGCAACGTTATGCTGCCTTCTTACTCTATCACGAATTTTTGCATGCACTCGGATTCGCTGGCCACGACAAAACATTTCGAAATCTTGAGGCCTTATGGCCAGATGAAGAAGCAAGAAACATGGGTAAATCATTTTCAAATCACCTTCGGAAAAGATCTTCAAAATGGTTGTGGACTTGCCCGCAGTGCTCTAAGGAGCACCCCCGTACCCGTCGTGGAATGGGAAGATTTCGCTGCCGTGAATGTAGAGCGGTTTTGATTGACGTGAAAATCGAAGCGAATGGGACGAAGGGCTAAGCAGGTCCCCCCATGCCTAGGGCCATGAATTGCAGAGCAAGTCTCGTCGCTCTGACACTATTCTTAATCGCAATGACACCTGTTGCCACAGCTGATTTATCAAGAGAAAATCAAACTCTAAACCTCGTTTGCTCGAATGATGATTGTTCGTTATCCACGGATGCTGCAGGGGATACCATGCTGAGCGAAGAAATGCGCGAAGCAAATCTGGCTCAGCCTGTCACCGTCACCCTTGAATTCCCAATGAGCCCAGATCAGACAAGTGTGAGTCTGCTGCCAAGTGTTCTAGAATCGATGATTATTGATTTTCGAATACAGGGGGATGACGTCGGCTTAACACGTCCGGATTTGTACATTGAATTGATATTGGGGGCTTCAACAAATTCGTGGACAATCGCAGCACCTGAGCCAAGTTCAACATCTACAAATCAAGAAGTGTATGTTCTAGAAAATGAAGACTTGGATATTTCGAATGGGCGAATCTTATCACCTGATGACCAAATTCTATTGCGAATTTCATTTGATATCAATCAACCAGTGACATGGGAATTATACCTTGCTGGAAATTCCAATGTTGTTTTACCAATAGAGTGGAGTATTGATGCAGCGGCGGCAAATGTCGATGAGCCCACCAGCCTAACTGAACCTCGTCCGATTACACTCGTTGGTTCCACCACCTTTGGGGGATTGATGGGGAGTGATGTCGATTGTTTTCGCTTCGACCTTGATGACCAATTGAGTGTGCTCACTGTAACAGTTTCATGGGATGCAACACCGCTTGAGGTTGAGCAAGCACATACTATCCCAGAATTTTGGGACAACCAAGGAAATTCAGAGGATTCGCCTGAAATTCGCACCCGATATGAAGGGGAAATTGTCGTGAATGAATATCGGTGGAGTGAGCCAAAGGGAGGTCCCCATACTCTTTGCTGGACAGGGGCTGAAAATCACTACCAATCCTACAGTTTCACAGGTTCACAATCAATCATGGGCGTGGGTAGTACAACACCTGAGGATTTTTCAGGAGAAGCAACTTGGGATTCTGGAACTTCACAAGTAGGACAACTGGGGGAATCTAGTGACACATCGGGGGCAGGTATCTTTACAATGGGGGTTGCAGGAATTGGCATCATTATCGCGATTATTGGATACCTTATGCCATTATCATCTCCTTGGCTGCCACGGTTTATGCTCCCTGTGGCGATTATATTGCTACTGTTTGGAGGAATCGTTTCCCCTGCCGTTTCCATTTCGAATGAATCTCCAAACCCTGGTGAAATGACATTTGAGGAGTTACTTGAACAGCGTTTGGATCGAATTTATCAAGGTGTCATCAATGATGATGAGGGTGAATTTGGTCCTCAATGGTATGGTGGATTCTTGGGTGTAGCCGCCGGAGAAAGATTACAATTAATGCTGACGATCGAATCAACTCATCCTCTCGGTGATGGTCGATGGCAAATTGAAGTAGAAGAACTCGATGAAGTTGATTTGGATCGCTGGGTATTTGGAAAATTGAATGATGGTCGACTTTCTGAAGAAAATGAAGTCCGTTTTATTCTGCGTTCAGGTCGACTTCTTGCCCTCGATTTAATACTATTAGAGGCGCTTCTCATCGTCGATGAAGAGCCGAGAGGGAATGTACTGCACATTGACTGGCAAATGGTCACAGACTCTGGAATGGGTTCATTCAGTTCACCTGCATGGGTCAGTCGACCTGATACAGTTACAGCCAGTGATTGGAATAAAGTGACCAATGCGGTCAAGCCTGAGCTGTTGTCAGTTTCATTTTGTGACTGTGGAATTGATGCAATGGAACTTTCGATTCGTTCCAATGATGTTTACGTCAATGATCTCATTTCACCTGGCGGAATTGAATCATCTAACGGGTTAATCCCTCATGATTTCTGGGTTGCAGTACTCGGAATCACCGTATTGGTTTGTGCAGGATTCGTTGAAAAAGAACGGCGAGAAAAAGGAATGGCACTCGCTGAAGAATTGCTCTACTCGCGATAATCACTCTTCTTCAATTAGACTCTCAAGATTGTCTGGAATTCCATCTCCATCTGAATCATCTTCCTCATCAGGAATTGAACCGAGCATTTCGTCAAGCATGGCGCGTTCTTCGGAATCTAAATCATGATCTCTAAGGGCTTCGACGATGCGTGCCAATTGTTCATCACTTAGGCCAAGAGGGCGTGCCGCTCCAACGATGAGATCTAGTTCTGCATCAGATACATGGTCATCCTCCAATGCAGATTCGATGGCTGCACGAGTGGCCATGCGAGCAGCACTCCTTTCAGGAACTTGGAGAACTCGAGCAAGTGCACTCAATTCAGCACGCTCATCTTCAGTAAGAATACCATCTTCATATGCCAACTGATAGGCATCATAGAGAAATTGTTGATACTTGTCTGGATGAAGGAGAACATCGCGAATCAGGCCGTAATCAATCGAATCAGTACTTTCATCTAGGTCAAGACGGACAATCGATGCTCGAACTTCTTTCAGAAGCATATCTTTGATTCCATGGCCCAACAGTATGAGGCCCATCGACACAACTGCAGCGCCGAGCCATTGCATGACACCGACCTCAAAGAGGCCCCCCGGATTGAACAATTGATGCAACCCCATCGTTACCATTGCAGCGCCGAAGGCGACCTCAAACCAGTCATTGATATCCGGTTCATCATCAAAGAGAGCGAGGCGGGATGCCAACTCATTTTCAACGTCAGCCGCGGTTGCCATCACACCTGCTTGATGTGCGAGAGCACTTCACACTTCCGCGGCGTGAGACCCGTATCCTTTTGGGCGGTGAACGATGGTCATCTGTCATGGTCGACGATGTACGAGAACTCGGCCTCCCCCCTAATGTCGTGAAACTACTCACCGAGGTATGGGGTATCACTCGCCTCCACCCACCACAAGCAGAAGCTGTTCCAATCGCCCTCTCCGGCCAAAATCTGTTTCTTGCCATTCCGACTGCAAGTGGGAAAAGTCTGGTCGCATATCTGGCTATTCTCCAAAAACTCCTAGTTGATCAACCGGGAAGTCGAGCGTTTTACTTGGTACCTCTGAAAGCTCTGGCCGCAGAAAAAGTGGAGGAGTTACGCGAGGCAGGAGATGCGCTTGGCCTCTCCGTAGGAATCGCCATAGGTGATCGCTCAGGGGAAACTGTATCACTAGACGAAGCTGATATTATTGTGGCAACCAGCGAAAAATTTGATTCATTGATGCGCAATAGAAACGGTTTCCTGAACCAAGTTAGCATTGTGGTTGCTGATGAAATTCACCTGATTCATGATCGAAGTCGCGGACCCACAATGGAAGTGAATTTGGCACGAGTGAAACATGAACGTCCAGAAGCACAAATTCTAGCACTATCGGCAACCGTTGGAAATGCCGATGAAATGGCAGATTGGTTGGATGCGAAAAGTGTACAATCCAATTGGCGCCCGGTGACCCTTCGATATGGAACCGTCTGTAATGGCTTGGTGGAACCGAGGTTGCAAGTCGGACCCGACCAAGAAAATTTGAAACTCCCCCCACCGTTTGAACTACCAGATGAGGGAGATGATTTACGAAATGTTTTGCTTTCTACCATTCAAGATTCGGGGCAAATCATAGTTTTTAGAGGAACTCGTCGCTATGCCGAGGGAAGTGCGAAAAAACTTGGAGACTGGATGTTCAAGCGAATGCAGTCTTGGTTGAAATCACCCGAAAATGCACCTCAAGGACTTGATGTTGAATCAAAATTGGCAGCACTTGCTGAAGTAGCGAGAGAAATCGAAGGTGGTGAAGAATCTACAATGATGGGTGAACGATTGGCTGAAGCACTTCGTGGAGGCATTGCGTTCCACCATGCTGGATTGACCTCAAGCCAAAGACGCATTATCGAAACTGCATTCAAAGAGCGGCTTTTGTTTGCAATATGCGCAACACCTACCCTTGCTGCAGGTGTCAACATGCCCGCTCGCCGCGTCGTTGTTCGTGATTTGACTCGATGGGAGGATGGTTTGAGTCGACCATTGCCACGAATGGAGGTTCACCAAATGCTCGGTAGAGCTGGTCGGCCACGGTATGACACTGTGGGGGATGCTTGGCTGATTGCTAGACATCTTGAACACGCTGACCAAATCGCTGATCTCTACTTTGAGCAAGATCCTGAAGCTGTTGAATCAAAACTGGCAGCAGAGCCGGCCATGCGCGTGCATGTACTTGCAGCAATTGCGACAGGAGGACAACGCGATAGGGATGCTATAGGACGGTTTTTCCAACAAACATTCCTTGGTCATGGTGTCGAAAACGATTGGTTGCAAGGACGAATCGATGAAATCATTTCTTGGCTGGCGACACATCGATTCATCGAACGTTCTGGTGAAGATACTGCTGTTTTAGAACGCTTGGCAGAAACAGAACCTACGGAATCGGAAGAAGAATGGGATGATGATTTACCCCAATGGGCACAGAGCGCACAATCATTTGACGGTGTTGAAATTTCAGATTATGTGGAGCCGAAACCTCGCCCAAAACGCCCTGCTGTGATTGGATTCCAAAAGGCAGGTGAACTCACCAACCCGCCACCTGATGAAACCATACCTGATTCACCTGCAATGACATACACAGCAACACCATTTGGTGAACGAGTCAGTCGACTGTACCTAGACCCCTTGTCGGGACTCATACTGCGAGAAGGACTTCGGCAGGCGAGAAAAATTCTTTGCAGGGTGATCGAGGATCGCACCATTTCTCCTTGGGCCTTGTTGCATTTAGTCACCTGTACACCAGATTTTCCGCCGCTTTGGCCGACTGGAAAACAAATGCAAATGATGACTCAAAAGGTGAATGCTATGGCGGATCAAGTTCTACTTGATGGACATGAACTCAACTCACTAGGATACATGCCTGAAGCAGAAAGCCTGGCCAAAAGTGCTTGGACACTTAATCAGTGGATTGAAGAAAATTCATTTCGAGAAATCGAAAAAGAACTCGGTGTCGCGCCTGGCGATCTTAGAGTCCGGGTAGATCATGCAGATTGGTTGATGAATGCAACACGACAAATTTGTGCGAACGATGATGAATTAGATGTATCACTGGTGAAAGCAGATTTCGATTTATTGGAAATGCTTGATGTGATGCGAAAACGTGTTTCCAATGGCTGCAGGGAAGATCTACTCGCGTTGATTTCAATCAGGGGTGTTGGGCGAGTACGTGCAAGAACTTTGGCAAATCATGGCTACAGGACACCATTGGAAATTTGCAGAATCACCGAAAAGTCTGCACAGAAACTTGCCGATGAAAGAGGGTGGAGCCCGCAATTGGTGCAAAACATCATGCAAGCTGCTGACAGGGCAATCCAAACGCGCAGTCGAAGGCCGACCGGTTCATGAGGGAGAGGCATATCCCTCAACACGTGTCACGCCCCCCCTACCCCTGCTGGGGATTGTCATTCAGCAGTCCTGTGACCGATGCTAAGCAGATTATCAAATCGTTTCTAGAATGGAGAAATGATGAGCGGTGGCTTCTGTTGGGTGGACCTGCTGCTGTAAGTGAAAAACAATTGTGGACGGCGTGGTTGGGCTTGGCAACACGCCATACCAATTCCAACATGCGGGCAAATTCTCTTGATGCTGAATTCATGCGATTAATTGCTGGAACACATCAAATTCGAATCGGCTTCCAACGTGCAGGGTTGACTGACAATGATGATACCGCTTGGTTAATCCATCTGCCCAAATTTTCGGACCACCCAATTGATGAAGTGGCTTGGCCGGAACTCGATAGAGTGGAATTGGATCGGGAAGCCGATCGATTGATGTGCACGCTGAATGCAAAATTACTGCCTCATGCCCCCATCCCGCATGAAAAAAGTGTTCAGCGTCTTGAATTACAAGTTGAAGATACGTTATCGGTTGATATTGATTCGATTCATCGTTCAGCCCTCGCTCATATTGCACTCGCAGATTACAATTGAATATAGTTACAGAGAGGATTTGGCGAAACCCCTTATGGCTTCGTCGTCCCGCCACGAATCATGGCAAAGCATCATGCATGGCGCAAATGTGTTGACTGTGGAATACAATGCACACCGATGAATTTCGTCGATGTGGATTCTGAACGATTTTGTTTGGCCTGTTGGACCTCTCGCGTTAATCCAGAACATCCCGACATGGAAGCCATCATTGAGAAGGTCGAAGCAGAGGTTCAAGTATGGAGATGTCAGAAGCAAACTCGGGACGAGAACGGGTTGGCAGACGGACCTAAATCGGTTCGCTCGCAAGGAAACCGTGTAAACAATCCCTGAGGTGAAAACATGGCTTCTTTCGAGGGGCTCGATGCGACGAAATGGTCTGATATCGAGCCATATTATCAAGAATTTCTGGACCGTGAAATCGATTCTGCAAAAGCACTTGAAATGTGGCTATTGGAATTGGGCCGATTCGATGCCTATGTTGGAGAGACTGGCTCGATGTTATACGTCAATATGACCTGTGATACAGAGGATGAAATTATCAAAGAAGCCTACCTTGATTTCGTCGAAAATGTTGAGCCAGAATTGGCAAGGACGGGAGATCTACTGAACCGGAAATTTGCAGAGTGCCCATTCTCTACCCAACTTGACCAGGAAGAGTACAATGTCTTACTCCGAGATACAAAAATGGATTTGGCTTTGTTCAGAGAAGAAAATATCCCACTCGGTACTGAACTCACAAAATTAGGTCAACGCTACAACGAAATCTGCGGCGCAATGTCTGTAGAATTCGAAGGGGAAGAAAGGACAATGCAGCAAATGGGAAAATACCTGCAAGTGAATGATCGTGATGTTAGGGAAAGTGCATACAGAACTGTTGGAGAAAGACGATTTGAAAATGCCAACGAGATAGATGAAATCTATGAAAAAATGATTGCACTTCGTCAACAAGTCGCTGAAAATGCGGGATATGAAAATTATCGAGATTACATATTTGATGCGAAGCATCGATTTGATTACTCCCACGAAGATTGTAAAGCGTTTCAGGACGCAGTAGAAGCGATCTGCGTCCCATTAATGAGGGAAGTTGACAATGAGAGAAAGGAAAACCTCAACCTCGATTCACTGCGGATGTGGGACCTAGGACACGACGTGCATGGTAGAGAACCACTGAAACCATTTACTGATGTTGATGAAATGGTTGCTGGAACGAGCCGGATGTTCCATCGACTCTCACCAGAACTAGGATCATTCTTTGACAGCTTGCGAGATGGAACAAGTCTCGACTTAGATAGTCGCAAAGGCAAGGCACCCGGTGGATACCAATTGCAACGTGACCACAGCCGAAAGCCATTCATTTTCATGAATGCAACGGGGTTACAACGCGATCTGGAAACTATGGTTCACGAAGCAGGGCATGCCTTTCACTCAATCTATGCTGATGATTTGCCATTGGTTGATTATCGAAGTGCACCTCTAGAATTTTGTGAGGTCGCATCCATGTCAATGGAAATGCTGACCTATGATTTCCTTGACGAGTTTTATTCTAAAGAAGATGCGAATCGTGCTGTGCGAGAGCACCTTGAAGGAATTGTCTCAATACTCGCATGGATTGCTACTATCGATGCTTTCCAGCACTGGATCTACACAAATCCAAAGCATTCACGAACAGAAAGACATGAAAAATGGTTAGAATTGGGCAACCGATTTGGTTCCATTTTGGATTGGTCTGGATTTGAAGAGTGGCGAAATGTGAGTTGGCAAAAACAACTTCACTTGTTCTCCTATCCGTTCTATTACATCGAATATGGTATCGCGCAATTGGGTGCACTGCAAATGTGGCTTCAGTACAGAGAAAATCCTGAGAAGGCACTAACAAACTATGCAACAGCAATGAGATTGGGGGGTTCTAGACCACTTCCGAATTTATTCGAGGCCGGAGAAATGAATTTTGATCTTGGCAGATCCACTGTTCAAGGACTCATTGATGCGGTGAGGGATGAATTGGCAAAACTCCCTGCGTGAATGTAGCATCGACGGTATCGGTAGGAAATGGGATAGGACCCCGATACCGCCGAAGCCACAAGACCTGCGCTCAATCGCGCAAGCCTTCTGCTGTGACGAAGAACTTGGCTTCGCCTTCCGGCAGATTAGGTGAATCGATTAGGCGTGCGATTCGTGAGCCTGCTTTCGATTTTCTGAGATATATTCGGAAAGTCGAAGCATGTCCAACAACGTGTCCACCCACTGGTTTGGTTGGATCGCCCCACATGGCATCAGGTTTCGACATGACCTGGTTGGTTACAAGAACCATCGCGTTATTGACATCTGCAAGCTTCTTGAGTTCCTTCAGGTGTCGATTGAGTTTCTGCTGACGATCGGCCAACATACCTCGGCCAAGGAACTCAGCGCGGAAATGTGCTATCAGTGAATCAACAATAATCAATTTGACATCGATACTCTTTGAGGCTCTTTGGATTTCATCAACCAGTAACATCTGGTGCGCTGAATTGTACGCACGTGCAACATGTATGCGCTCGAGAGCGACATCAGGATCCATGC
>JAQXFF010000213.1 GCA_029250425.1 Candidatus Thalassarchaeaceae archaeon
CAGCCATCGATTGATTTGACTGCCGGCGAGCGTGAGCGGGGTACCATGGAGGCTCTGTTATGTACACCAACCGCACGATCCGACCTTCTTTTCGGGAAATGGTTGGCTGTTGCAACCGTCGCGTGCGTGAGTGTTCTCGGTCAGATGGCAGGGCTGCTGTTTGCTGTTAATTTCCTAGTTGGAGGTGGGTTGGAAGCCCCTAGTATTTCCACAGGTGGAGTATTGTTACTGTTGCTTAGCGTCATACTCTTCGCGGTGTTTGTAGTCGCAATAGAATTGGCAGTTGCCATACGTGCACACAGTGTCCGCGAAGCCGGTAGTATCCTAGGGCCCATGGTGCTGATTTTCATTGGGCCTACACTTTTTGCCCAATTTGTCAATCTTCAGGGGATTGAAGCATGGTGGTTCGTGTTGCCAGTATTCAACATCACACTTGCAATGCGTGAGGCATTGATGGGGATTTACGATCCACTACACATCATATTGTGGCTTTCAACATCTTTGGCCTACGCCACTGGCGCTATTTGGTGGGCATCAAAACAATTCAATCGGGAAGATTTAGTCGAGTCCTTGTCATAATACCCCAGTATTACTGGAAGAATACATTGATATGCTACTCGCTAGACCGCGAAGCATGCCCAAAGTCAGTTTAGATGTACCACAGCAATTGCTGGATGATCTGAAATTACATGTTGGCGATGGTGGAAAGTTCGTCAGTGTCGCCGATGCAATTCGTACAGCATGCAGAAAGATGCTTGACCAACTAGACGCCATTGATACAAGACATGGTCGTATTGGAGGTGATTGAATGGTATCACGCGAAGAAGCCGAAATGGCTGTTGAAACGCTTCTAGGCTACATCGAAGATAATGTGTCAAGAGAAGGACTTGTGGATACACCATCCCGTGTAATCAAATCATGGGATGAGATATTTTCGGGTTACTCACAATCCGCTGCTGAAGTCTTGGATTCAACATTTAATGGAGAGGGGTATGATGGCATTGTCCTCTTACGTGACATTGAATTCCACAGCACTTGCGAGCATCATTTGCAACCATTCACCGGCAGGGCCCATGTCGCTTACATCCCAACCGAGCGGATCGTGGGCATCAGTAAGTTGGCAAGGATTGTCGACCTTCACGCTCGTCGTTTACAAAATCAAGAAAGAATCACCAAGGGCGTTGCCGATGATCTCGAAGAGCACCTTGGGCCTCTTGGATGTGCAGTAGTTATCGAAGCATCACACGGGTGTATGCAGTGCAGGGGTGTCAAGAAGCAGAACGCAATCATGACAACGTCAGCAATGCGAGGTGTATTTTTTGACAAGGCTGAAGCACGCTCGGAACTCATGCAATTGATTCGAACCAGAGAGCTTTGAGGTGATTCATTGACTCAGATTTATCCAATTGTAGAAATTTTTCATTCTGTACAGGGGGAAGGTTTTCATGCAGGGATTCCTCATGTTTTCATCCGTTTTGGGAATTGTAATCTGAGATGTGAATGGTGCGACACTGACTTCCTTACGTACGAAGAACGGGAGATTGATTCCATTATTGACGAGGTGTTGTCCTACGATTGCGACAGAGTAATTTTCACCGGGGGAGAACCTGCAATGCAAGACTTGGCCACCATTGGTAAACGATTCAAAGAACATGACATCAATCTATCAATTGAAACAAATGGTACAATTCCAGTAGATCCAATCATCGATTGGATTTGTGTTTCACCAAAGGATCAAGTGTACCCTAATATTGCAATCAAGCAAAATTTTGGTGATGAGTTGAAGGTTGTTTATTGTGGACAAAACCTGGAACTATACGATGAATTAAAGGTGGGATTCACCCATCATTTCATCCAACCTTGCTACATTGAATCGGATTCCATCGAGCAAAATGGTAAATCATTCCAAGTGGTTGAACAATTGGTTAAGGAAAGCGACGGGTGGCGATTAAGTCTACAAACTCACAAGTGGATGGGTGTACTTTGATGCGTGCAATAATGGCCCTTTCTGGCGGGATGGATAGCACAGGGCTACTCATGCGATTGCTGGCGGATGGATACAAGGTCAGTTGTTTGTCATACAATTACGGTCAAAAACACAGCATCG
>JAQXFF010000217.1 GCA_029250425.1 Candidatus Thalassarchaeaceae archaeon
TGATGCTGGATCTTGCATATCCGCCATACTGACGTTGATTCCAAATCTCGGTAATTCCTCAGTCATCAATCCATATGTGCCACCGTAAACATCAGTGCTGGCCACCACGTGATCGCCATTCGACAATAGTCCCATCATGACCGTTGAAATTGCAGCCATCCCGCTGGCAAACAACTCACCATCTTCGGCACCCTCCATCGCACAAATTTTCTCAACACATGCTTCGGAATTTACACTCGATAAGCGTGAGTAAAGAAGGGTGTGTTGAGCGCCGGCGGCCCATCCTGCATAGCGCTCATCAGTCAAGTAATACGTAGATGATTGGAAAATAGGTGTATTCACCGCGCCCTCGATGTGTTTGGTGCCTGCATGAACTGAGCGGGTGGCGAAGCGCTTGTCGGTGTCATCATCGGCCATGACACAGGTGAGTGTCTCTAGCATTTCAATCAAGCGATGTAAGGGTCTAGGCTGAATTGACCCAATCGGCATATTGTGCATTTGTTTCTACAGGGTAATGGATGATTTGTGGAATATCATATGGGTGATTTTCTTGAATCATAGATAATACATCTGCCAATTTTTTGAATCCGACTTTGAGTTGTAACTCCCATTCCTTCGTTGATTGAATCTTGCCTTCCCACTTGTACGTGGAACGGGTTGATGAATGGTGTACGCAAGCGGCACCGGCCTCTAATATCAATTGAGAAAACGCACCCACTTCTGCCTCAAGCCATGATGGTGGGAGGGTTGTCTGAACAAGGTAAATTTCTGCGCTCATGGGAATGGGAGTGGTGTTTAGGCCATGAAATCAACGCCCCAACACTTGAAGACCGAGTGGGACAGCCTACGGCTGAGAGAGATGCAAGATTGGGATTCACCTATCGATTCGGGAGTTGTTCCTGAAGATGGATCAATCTTTGATGTCATCGTTGTTGGTGGGGGTCCTGGCGGTAGTGCCACTGCTGCATACATGGCAATGGATGGTGCCAAAGTTCTGCTATTGGAAAAGGCCGTATACCCTCGAGACAAAACTTGTGGAGATGCTGTTGGTGGCAAATCATTGAAACACGTAGAAGAATTGGGCGTGAAAACAGCCCTTGAACAAACAAATCACTTCAGGGTTGACGGAATTATTTTCGGGGCACCAAATGGAAAAGAAGTGCGAATTTCTTTGCCTGAAGATGAAGTTGAAAATCGGGAAGCAGGTTACAGTTTACCCCGCAAACAATTCGACACCGTCCTCTTTTCAAACGCAAATGAAAAGGTCCTCAAAGCTGGAGGTGCTGTAATTCAAAATTTTGCAGTCAAGGAAGTCCACATAGAAGGTGGCGTAGTCACAGGGATTTCTGGTCTGCACGAAAAAAATAGTTACCATTTCAAAGCACCTCTTACAATTGGGGCAGGGGGATACAATTGCCCTGTTGCAAGAGCTGTTGTAGACCATCATGATGAGCCAATGGTTGACAAAAAGCACTACTGCGCCGCCTATCGAGAATATTGGACGGGGGTTGAAGGGTGTGAAGATTGGCAAGGTGCAATTGAAATTCACTTCATCGATGGTGTGGTCCCTGGATATTTCTGGATCTTTCCCGTAGGCAATGGTGTGGTCAATGTAGGCATTGGCATGGTTATTGCTGAAATGGATAAGCGGAAGACCAAACTGAGGGGACTTCAGGATTGGGTCATCAATGAAGATCCAAAATTTAGCAAGCGGTTTGCCAATGCAAAAATGGTTGAAAAATCAGGCAAGGGGTGGCAACTTCCGTTCGGTAGTCCAAGAAAAAAGGCACCTTCCTTCCAGCCACGGCGTGCTGCAATGGCTGGAGCAATGTGTGTCGGTGATGCAGCATCTCTGGTCGACCCCTTTACAGGAGAAGGAATTGGCAATGCACTGCTCTCAGCAAAATTGGCTTCAACCGTATATGATCGGGAAAAACACAGTGAAGGTTTTTCCTCAGATTCGGCTAGTGAATATCAAAATATGTTGTGGGGAGAACTCTCTGTGGAATTAACAAACTCATACAAACTACAGCGTTTAGTCAAGAAAAAGAGTTTGATGAACTTCTTTATCGGGAAGGCGGTGAAGAAGGTCGAATTGCAACGGGCCCTCACAGATATGATTGCTTCAAAAGAAGCTCAAGGTCAATTCCACTCAAAATGGTGGATGATCAAAACCCTATTGTTCTGAAGTGATAGTATGGATTCCAACATGTCTGATATTGATGCTGTTTTCCTTGACCTCGATGGTACGATGTACCTTGGGGGTGATTTGATTCCAGGTGCTATTGAATTTTTAAATCGGTGTGAACAGCATGGAGTGAAGCGTTTTTTCCTTTCGAATAATAGTAGCCGTTCAGTGAATCAATATCTCTCCAAGTTGAAGGGATTGGGAATTCCTGCAACAGAAGATGATGTGTTGCTATCCACTCATGACCTGCTCTCATGGTTGTCAATGAATGATGTCAAGGAAACTTGGTTGGTTGGTACGGAAGGGATGAGAGAAATGTTAGAGGGAAAAGGGATTGTTACGCAATCAGAAAATCCTGAATATGTCGTTTTGGGGTATGATACTGAAATCACCTATGGTAAAATTGCAACCGCCTCAATCCATATGCATAATGGCGTCCCAATGGTTGCTAGCCATCCAGATATGGTTTGCCCATCGCCAGACGGTGGGTTACCCGATACTGGAGCATATATGGCCATGTTTGAGGCGACGACTGGTGTAAGGCCAATCCACGTGTGTGGAAAACCTGAGCCGGGCATGATATTGCACAAAATTGAGGCGTTGGGGTTGAAGCCTGAACGCTGCGCAATGGTTGGGGATCGTCTCTACACAGATATGGCAATGGCGACTCGTGCTGGAGTGATGGGTGTTCTCGTGTTATCTGGAGAAGCGACAGAAGAAGATGTGGCTGCATTACCAGAAGGGGCTGAGCAGTATCCTGCTTTAATTGTGGGTTCTGTAGATGAATTATTGCGATAGCGGCGCCACTGAGTTGGTTTTGAAAACGGCTTCTTGGTACTTGGGTTTGGGGTGGACTTCAAGTGCTCATTTGGAAACTCGCTGCGCGTGAGTGCAAACCCTCCGCTATCAGGCGCACCCTCATGTGATGTGGGTGCACTACCTTTGGTCGAGGATTGGCCACTGTTGCCAAACCATCAAATTCACATGGATCGTCTCGCACAATTTGGTGTGATTGAGATTGAAGAAGTTCTAGATGCAATGCGGCAATGTCCCCGGGGTGTGCACGCTTTGCCGTTTCCATTAGATGATGAAATGAACAATCTAGAGGCTTCGAGTTTGAGGATGCCTTGGTGGGCTGATATTGATATGTACCATTCATTGTTGCCTGGTTTGTTTGAAACTTGCCAAATAATGCAACTTCTACAATTAAACAAGGGGGATAGTGTTCTCCTATTGGGTCCGCGGGGGAATTGGTGGACTGAGTTGCTGATGTATATTGGGGCACAGCGAATTGTTGTTCTTGAACCAGATGAGGGTCGGCGTGAAGTATTGACTCAGCGGTGGGATGATTTACGACTCGATATTGTCGCCAACGCATTTGGCTGCCAAATTGAGATGGTTGGTGCCAGTCAATTGGATGATGTCATGCCAGATGGGGGTTTTGACCGAGTAATTTCCACAGGCATGTTCCCTTCACTCCCACTCAGTATTATGATGCGTGTACAAGAGAATGGGTATGCTGTACTGCCAATTGAAAATGATGGGCGAAGTATGCTACAACTCATTCAACACCACGGAGAAGGTGAATTGATGGCGCAATGGGTTGCGTGTTGGGATGTTGAACCTTGGCCCGAGGAGGTATTGGTTGCCTTTGAGACGGGGGTGGATGTAGAACCGTTCGGTGCAACTACTGAAGAACGGTTTGTCAACGAACGTGCATGGTGTTGTGCTAATTCTGTACCCACTCGTGATCGTTTTGGTCCGGCACGCATGTTGGATATGGTGGAACGTGTGTGGTACTCAATTGATCCAGTACACTCAGATGTGCCCGAAGGTGAATCGGGTGGATTTAGGGAACAAATCTCTGACGATTTATTCCGAATGGGTCATGTTCTCTTACAGATGGGTATTTTTGAGCTCGCCTCTGAACATCAAGGTGAAGCGTTTCGCTTAGCGCCGACTGCAGAGTCTGCAACATTCCTAGGGTGGGCCCTTACAGAAATGGATGACTCGTGGGGTGCACTAGGTTGGTGTCGGAAGGCGATTGAAACTGATGAACGATTGGGTAATCCTTGGAATGACATTGGGGCAATTCTTTTGCAAATGGAACAACCAACTGCCGCTGTTCCATGGTTGGCAGCGGCAATCCGATCGCAGCGCTATGATGCGCCGGGCCATCCATGGGCGAATCTAGCGCGTGCACATGAGGCTCTTGGAAACAAAATGGCGGCCTTCGATGCGGCCCGCACTGCACTTGAGCATTCGCCTGACGATGAAAACAGTTTGAGAATCATTGATGACCTCAGCGGATTCTTGTTGTGATTATTCATCTTCTTGATTTGGTTGGAGTGGTGGAAACCATTTCGCCAACCACTTTGGTGACCACCAATTCAGATCCCCCATGAGGCGCATTGTCGCAGGAACTACAATGGCGCGAACGAGCGTGGCATCTACTGCAATCGCTAGAGCGAGGCCAAGTCCAATGGCTTTGATAATTTGAACTGTAGCGATGGTGAATGATGCAAATACAACCACCATAACAGCTGCTGCGCCTGTAATCAATCGCCCCGTTTGTTGAAGGCCTCGCCGCACTGCTTCAGTATTATCGCCAGTTTCCAAATATGCTTCATGGATTCGACTCAACATGAGGACCTCATAATCCATAGACAATCCAAAGACGATACAGAACATGATGACAGGGGTGGTAGGGTCAATCGATAGTGGTGTAAAGTTCATCCATTCCTCAAAACCATGCCCTTCTTGGAAAACATAGACGAGCATTCCAAAGGATGCTGATAGGCTGAGGACATTCATGACCATTGCCTTGAGTGGGATTAGCACACTGCGGACCTGAATGAAGATGAGGATGCCTGTACAGAATAAGATGTAAGTTACAGCGATGGGTGTTTTTTTGTAGACTTCGTCGATTATGTCAACGCTGATTGCAGCCCACCCACCAACCTTGCCGTGGAATTCTAATTTGTCTTCAAGTAAACGAATTTCTTTGACCAACGTGTGGGCTTCCGGCGATCCTGGTTCAGGGATGTACACGATTCGAAGAATGACCACATCCTCTGTCGATGTGGCATTGACCAAGTCCTGGATGGCTGTGGGTTGCTGTTCTACAGGCAAGGTATAGATTGACTGTAAAGTTGAAGCGTTCATTCCGGCGCCCGGCGAATACATACCAATGACAGATGAAACATCTTCTCTTTCGGCGATTTGTAGTGAGAAATTGTAGAAGGTGTCTATTGTTTCGTTACTGTATCGATCCATGCCATCCAAATCAAACACAACGAAAATTTCTGCTTCGCCGAAGTCGGCCCATTCAGATTCCTGAATTTCACTACCGACGCGTACTTCCTCATCAGGAGCCAATAGGTCAATGCCCCCCAACCCCAATTGGGCATTGAGGAATGGGGTGCCTGCTCCAATCAGAAGGATGAGGATTGGGACTAGTGTAACGACTGGCCGACGCATGACGAAATCTGCGAGTTTGAACCACAGGCCATCGTCACCCATTTCTTGCTTCATACCGAATGGTACTTTGAAACGGTTCACGTTTTCGCCCAAAATGGACAATATGGCCATCAAGAATGTCGTCGAAAAAAATACGGCCAATCCGACTGCGAGTGATCCTCCAATACCCATCGATGGGAGGCCTGTGCCCTCGAAAAAGAGCATGCCTGTAAGGCCGATGACTACTGTAATTCCACTGAAAAATACTGCTTTCCCGGCGGTGGCGCTGGTAATGGCTAGAGCTTCTCGCTTGTCATGCCCATTGTGAAGTTCCTCTCGAAACCTATTCACGATAAATAGCGAATAATCGATAGAGACGCCTATACCGATTAGACTCACGATATTCATCGCGTAATTATTGACGTCCATTTGGTGGCTAAGCCAGAAAATGATGCCCACTCCGCTGATGACTGTTGGGATCGATATGGCGACAGGGAGGAGGGCGGCTACAATGCTACTGAATACAATAATCAGAAGAATGATTGTCAAAGGTGCTGCCAGTAATTCAGCATTCACCAAATCGTCAACCATGCGGTCATCAAAAGTCGTGTCAATTGCTACATCACCTGTTCTCCAACACAGCAATACACCGCACTTGATGTCATCTTGAATCTCTCGATAAGCATCCTTGGCATCAATATCTGCGGAGAATTCAATGCGGATACGCATGTGACTTCCATCATCAGAATAGTGCCATGAAGAAAAATTTGACTCGATATTCCAAGGGGTTTGGATATATTCAATGCCAGGATGATCTGAAATCATTCCAAGTGTGATGTTTACCGCTTCTGCGAATTGAGGAGTGGATGCGTTCCACTCTTCGTGTGCGAAAATGATGGTGAATCCCCTGCCGCCTGAAAGCCCACTCTCACCTTCCGATTCGTTGGTTGCAAAGGCACTTGTGATCATGCCGTGCGCTTGGTAGGATTCCATCTCATCTCCGTCGAAAGCGTCTGTAAATTCACTGCCTGTAGAGATAAGACTCCCCAAGCCAAAAAATACAACCAAAGATAGGGCAATCACTGTTCGGCGACGATCGTGGCTGAACTGGCCCATTCGGTAGAATGTGTCCTTGCGGTACCCTACGGACCCACCCATGAGGGGTCGCGATTGATTCCCCTATTTGAGAAGGTGTATTACTACACCCCAATTAGGATTCAACTTGTGGTGTGGTGAGAATATTGTCGCCATCACGCTGTATAATAGGAAGTTCAAATATCGATGAAGATGGTAATACGTGAACTGTGCAAGTACTACCACATGCAGGTGCGAGGTAATCTTCACCTTGTTCAGACATGATGAAGCGAAGTCCGTGGTCCGCGGGTAAAATTGCATCAATGGCTTGGAATTCCATCATCATCGTCACAGTTAGTCCCGGGATGACTGTCTGAGCATCGTATCCACCAGCATGGTATCGTATGTCCATTGTTGCATGCCCTAAACGGAGACCGGTTTCGGCATCCTGCATTTCTACGAAAACTTGGCCTCCATCAAAAGTGGGGACTGCTTGCAAATGTAGGGTTGCTAACCCGGCTATGTGTAGGTTGGAATCACTCATGGCTGGACATTCAACTGTGACTACTTGGCCACCACCGACAACCGGGGCGCCCCCTCCAAGGAAAGCACCATCAATTGTGCATTCACTCATATCAAGGGATAAACGTTCGACATCAAGCGGAGGCCATGTATCTTCGATTCTCCATTCGCCATCATTGCGTTGAACTTGTGCATGAAGGTCTGGTGCGGGGCCGATATCTTTGAGGTAATATTCCATCCATTCAAACAAGTCCTGGGCCCAATCCCATCGAGTCATGTTGTGGATAGCCTCACCGCCATAGCCCGAATTCTGATTGTTGTGTTTGGTCCATTGATCTGGATAGTTGTGCTCCCATTGACCAATCATTCCGGCAACTTCGTAACCATTGTCGATGTACTCCTGGTACCAATTGGTGTCCGGTGGGCCACCAAACACTTGGTGGGGGTCCACGTTCCAATCTTGGAGGCCTTGAACCCAGTATATGCTGCCGTTGTAGGTACCCAGTGCCTTGTCAATATGGCTGCGTTCATCGTAATAATTGTCCATGTAAGGATCTGCTTCACCTAAGCCATACCGTGTAGGACCTGCGAAAAATCCTTCGATCACGTCGGCACACATGTTGTCCAGATCATTGTCGTCATAATCAAGAATGCTCCCCCCATAATTGGAATGCATAACTTGGCTGCGGGCTTCGGCACTTCCATTTTTGTAAAGAAGGGGTCCGAGCGCTGTGGTTCCTGAAATGGGTACGATGGTTTTGAGGTGAGAACTTCCTTGTGCAGCGGCCTCCCAAGCTGTCGCGCCTTCGTAGGATTTGCCGTAAATTGCAACGTTGCCGTTGCTCCACTCTTGTTGGCCGAGCCATTCTACTGCTGTGTGGATGCTCAGGCCCTCACCATCCCCTCGATAATCAAAGCAACCTGTACTATCTTCTGTTGCAAAAACAGCGACTTGCGCGAGGGCGTATCCATGGGGAATGAAATTGTCATAGATGAATTCGCCACGGCCCCCGCCAACAACGTTGGTTGGTGATGATTCGTCACCTGGTTGCCCGTATGAAAAATAGGGGCTGATGATTGCGATTACTGGTACTGCTTCGCCTTCTTGAGTATTGGATGGAAGCCAGTAGGATAGGTGCACGTTTGCTGAATTAGGGCCCCCTTCCCACACTCCTGTTGTATCAACTTCGATATTTGCCTCTTGAACCTCAAGAGCGTGGTGGGGTCCAGATTCGAGAAGGAAACTATGGGTGTGGCTGGTGTTCCATTCGAGGTTGTGTCGTTCGTAAATATCTGGATAGGGGCTGTCTATTCCCTTCGTCGATACTTCTTCAGTGCCAAAACAACCAGACAGGCTGGCAACAAGTAGCAATGAAACGAGAAGAGATGCGACTCTTCTTGACCCCATGTGTAGTTGTGGCTGGTTTTCATTGAAGAATGTGCGCTTTAGGGCGTTCTTGCAAAATTTCCCTAAAGGGAATGTTCTTGACGGAAAGGGCTGCCCCCAAATCGTCGGCTAGGGCCGTCAGGTGAACAGATGCGAATCGAAGGGTCACATGTATTGGTCACAGGTGGAACCGGTTCGATCGGTTCTGAAGTTGTACGTCAACTGATGGACCGGAAGCCGAAACATATCACGATATTTTCCCGTGATGATTCAAAACACTTCTATTTCCAGCAAGAATTGGTTGGTCAAAATAATATCACATTCATCATTGGTGATGTGCGTGATCGTGAATCGCTTTCACGTGCGTTCCAAACCGATGTGGATATTGTTGTCCATGCAGCTGCATTGAAACATGTTCTCATTTGTGAACAGAATCCGATTGAGGCTGTGAAAACAAACATTCTCGGGACACAAAACGTTGTTGATCTCGCAAAGGATGCGGGCGTTCAAATGATGCTCATGGTCTCCACGGACAAGGCTGTATCTCCAACCTCAACAATGGGCGCATCGAAGTATGTCGCTGAGAAGTTGACTCTTGATGGGAACTCGACCGGTGATATGCTCTGTGCTTGTGTTCGATTTGGCAACGTGCTCGGTTCACGCGGCTCGGTCATTCCCGCCATGGTCAAGGGCATCAAAGAGCGTGGAGAGGTTTGGATTAGTGATGAGGATGTTACGCGATTTGCAATGCCTATTCCCGAAGCGGCACGATTGGTTCTTGATGCGGTTGAAATGACCGAGGGTGGGGAAATATTTGTCCTCAAAATGAAGGGTTTTAGTTTGGGTCAATTACTCTCTGTCTTCAAGGGAATGAATCTGCGTGAAGGTGGGTTTGAAGTTGATGTTCGTGGATTGATTCGTGCTGAAAAGTTGCATGAAGATCTCGTGACGTCTGATGAAATAGTGCGCCTGTATGAAACTGATTCGCACTATGTGGTTGCTCCGCCGGTGGGCAATTGGTCGCCTACTGCCGGAATGAAAAAGGTCGATTTATCAGAATACAATTCATCTCATGCAGAGATGTTTGATGACGCTGAACTCGTTGAACATATTCGTGAATGCATTGTAATGCTCGGATTGGAGTGATGGTATGATTGGTGTAACCGGTGCTTCCGGTTTTATCGGTGCTCATTTGCTTGCACAGCTTGGTGATTCTGGTTTCAGTATTGATTTGAGAACATTAGGCACACCCGATGTATTGGCTGATTACTTGCGTGAACACGGTTGTAGTACGGTTGTGCATTTGGCTGGGCCGCTACCTGGTGATCTTAATGCCGCTGGTGTGACAACTGAATTGGCACAGCGCGTTGCTGGGGCTGCTATGACACTTGATGGGTGTCACATCATTTTCTCTAGCAGTATTCGGGTGCATTCTCTGAATGAGGGTGTATTTGGTGTCGATTCAGTTGTGGTGCCGTTCGATGCCTATGGTGAAGGGAAAGCAAGTGCGGAAAATGTGTTTCTAAACTGTGCTGATGATAAACATCCGGTATCAATTCTACGTATATCTTCAGTGCAAGGTGTCGGCGTGAATGGTCGTGCGCAGGGCCTCATCGGCGTATTTGCACGACAAGCAGCAAATGGGGGGCCAGTTACTGTGATGGGTTCGGGGGAATCGATCAAAGATCTCGTGGGTGTCGAATCGGTGCTTGATGTGCTTGGGAATTGTATCTTGCACCCTCCATCCAAATCCGAAATTATTCCAGTAGGTTCAGGTCGGCCAACCACGGTAAGTGAGTTGGCTGAATCTCTTGCTCGTCTTGTCGGAGTTGGGATTATTCACATCGATGCTGATCCAAATGATCTATCTGGATACGTTGATTGTGAACCTACTAACAATGATTTGCAAAATATGATTGAAAATGTCTGGGAGGCTGTGGAATCTGAAATGGGGGTTGCGTGATGATCAATGCACGCCCCTTGGATGATTTCCTGCACCCAGATATAGGTCATGTAATGGATACTGCAAAGTCACTGTTCGGTGGTCGAAATTGTTGGGTCATTCGTGTCCCTGCGCGGCTGTGCTTGGTGGCAGACCACACTGATTATTGGGAGGTTTTTTCACCTCAACTCGTGACGTTTGCTAGTGATTCTTGCGCCATGCAGGCAGTCATTTCCCCCCGTAATGATTCGTTGGTTCGGATGTGCAGTTATGGTTTTGAAGATTATGAATTTGACCTAAATGAAGACCGTCCCCCTTCAACCGGGCCTGGTATTCAATGGTTAGATTGGTTGGAAGTACGAGGAATGGTCTTACCGCATTGGTCGAATTATGTCCGCGGGCCTGTACGTCATGCACAAATGCATCATAATGTTAAGAATGGTTTTGACATTCTCATCGATTCAAACATCCCTCATTCATCGGGAGCATCGTCGTCATCGGCGCTAACAATTTGTGCGGCTATTGCAGTTCGTCTGGCCAACGGACTGGCCCTAGAACAAGAGTCTCTCACCAAGGAGACGGCTGATGCTGAATGGTATGTTGGAACGCGCGGCGGTATGATGGATCATGCAACCATGGTATTTGCTGAATCGGGGAAGATGTTGCGTTTGACATTTCGACCGTTTTCCGCTCAAACATTGGATTCAATTGATGGGTTGGATTCCTGTAAATTTGTGACAATATTCACTCATCCATCGGACAAGGGTTCTACAACGCAATTGGCATTCAATGCTCGAACTTTGGCTGCGCGTGATGTTATTCCACAAATGCTGGAAAATTCCACAAAGGAGGTTCCCGACATTCTTTCTGTCACTGAAATTTCAGATGATGTGATGCGGAAATATCCTGCATTGTTAGCCGCTGGTGATGGTGAATTGAGAATCCGGGATTGGTTGGACTTTGCACGAGGAGAATTTGATCGCTCCCAAGAAGTGCAATTATTGCTCCATACCAATGGCGATGTTGCTACAATGGGTAGTTACATGAATCAAGCATGGAGGGATGCTGGTGAATCATATGGAATTCGAACACCACGGATGGATCGGATTGCTGAGGTGTGCCGTCAGTGTAGTGGTGTGTTGGGCCTGAAGGTTATGGGCGCTGGTTTTGGAGGAAATTTACTAGCGCTTGTTCGTGATGAATCGCTCGGGGATTTACGAGCACTACTTGAGGAGAATTCTACCTTATTTACCCGGCCTGTCGATGAAGCGATGTTGGTTCATCAACCTGGACAGGGCGTCTCCATACTCGCCGAATCAGAAGGTGATATGAATTGGGCACCGCTGTGGGCAAATGAGGGGGAATAGAGTTGGGTCACACGATTCTCTACCTTACCGATCATTGGCCATACCCCCCTGGTGAATCATTTGTATCCAATGAGATTCGTGGCCTTGCGCCTCATTTCAATAAAATTCTACTATTGCCTACAACCATGGATCCCTTGAGTGAGGTGACGCGAGAAGTTCCTGAAAATTGTGAGGTTCTCACCGATGTCCATGCGGCGATTCTGAACCAATGGAATCGGCGGAGTTTCGTCGGTCGTTTGAAAGCGGGCATGAAGATGAAGGGTGTGGTCGGAGAGAGTTTTTCCTCACGGCCATTTGCACCGAGAGAAGTGATTGGGGAGGCTGCTCAGATTCGCATCGCTTGCGACTCAATTGAGGCGGTGATGGGGGCGCGGTTTTCAGAAATTGAGGGTGTAGTGTCATTTTGGTTGAATCGGGGCGCTTGTATTGCCGCTGAACTTTCACGAAGACATAAGCGAATTGTTGCAATTTCTCGTGGACATGGGGGTGACATCTATGCTCATCGGAGAAATCGGAAACATTTGCCCATGCAGCGAACTGCACTGAAAGAACTCAAGGCCATCTTACCTGACTCTGAGGCAGGTGTGAAACATATCCAGAGGAAATATCCAGGAGTTGCGGATAAAGTCCAGGTTGGTCGTCTTGGAGTCAGTGAGCATGAGCCTGCAGCGGCATCAGATGATGGGCGGCTGCACATTATTTCAGTCGCATCTCTCTTACCGGTGAAAAGAATTCACCTGATTGCGGCGGCGTTACAACATACGGAGCGGTCAATTAAATGGACGCATATTGGGGGAGGGGATACTCTCGGTTTGGTCACAGCTGAGCTTGGTCGTGTTGGCGACAATGTTGAGGTTGATCTGAAAGGGCAAGTTGCTCACGAAGATGTTCTGAAATGGTTTGGTGAAAATCCGGCGGATGTCTTCATCAATGTCAGTAGTAGCGAAGGTTTGCCTGTATCTATTATGGAGGCGTTCTCATATGGTGTCCCTGCAATCGTAACTGCGGTTGGTGGAAATGCAGAAATCGTTCAAGATGAGGGGTTAGGGTGTTTGCTTGAACCCGATTTCAAGCCGGAAAAGTTAGGCTCCATTCTAGAAGATTGGGATATTGGTAATATGCAACGGCGAGAACTGGCGTTGGCTAAACAACGTGAAGAATATTCAGATTCTGTCGCAGGTGAATTTCTTGCAAAGATGACTGTGGAATGGATTCTTAGTCGTCCAATTTGACGTTGCGGGCCTTCGTTACTGCATCATCAGGTAAGAAAAATAGGTCTGGAACTTTCTCTTCAAATTCGGAATCCCAAAAGTGTTGGCTGCGGGCCCAAATTTCTTGGGAACTGCACCACTCTAGCCATTGATCTATCCAATCGCAGGTGGCGATGACTTTCTCATCCCCCTCTGCCCTGTCTCGAAGTAAACGATTCATCATTCCAATCATCACGACATTTGCAGGAATGAGGGCGTAGGTACCGAATGGGTTGCGCTCTGTATCTACTGTTCGCTGTTCTTTCCACAATGCGAATATCATATCGTAAATATAACCGATTGCGAGAACAAATACCAGGACACCTGTGGCAATTGATGCAAGGCCCCAATAGGTCATTGCAACGCCAAGAGTTTCCTTGTCTGCTTCAAATCTCCAAGAAACATAGGGCCAAATCAGCAATGTAAGTGTAGTACACCAAAACGCCATCGAAATGAGTGTTTGTGATTGTTGCAGTCGCCAATATTGGCGCATGACCCACTTCTTCATTGAGTGTTCCTTCAACGCACTGCCTTTGAGAATTGCGCATCTGCGTCACGCTGGGTGTCGTTTTTGCTCTAAGCCTCAAACGTGGGTGTGAAAGATAATGTGTGAGGCCATGGGTGGGTTTGCTGTGATTACCGCTGTATTGGTTGGTCTTGGGCACCGTAGTGTTGGATATGCGGCCTATGCAGATTCACATCCAGATGAATTGCAGATTGTAGGTCTGGCTGAGCCAGATGATGTTCGCCGTAGTCGTTACGCTGAACGATTTGGTGTGGCGGCGGAAAATTGCTTTAGAAATGCAAAGGAGTTGGCCGCGGCTGAACGATTTGCTGATGTCGCCATCAATGGCACGATGGATGAAATTCACGTCCAAACTACAATCCCTCTACTCGAAGCGGGTTACGATGTGTTGTTAGAGAAGCCAATTGCGCCCAATCAAGAACAATTGGATATGCTCAGCCATGCCGTCGAACGAACTGGGCAAAAAGTTGTGATTTGTCATGTCCTTCGTTATGCGCCGTTCTATTCTGCAATCAAACAACGTATTGCGAATGGTGAAATCGGTGATATTATGCATATTCACACCACTGAGAATGTGTCATACCACCATATGGCTGTGGCTTTTATTCGTGGAAAGTGGAATCGTGAAGAAATCAACCCGATGTTGTTGGCAAAATGTTGCCATGATCTTGACCTTATTTGTTGGATGAAATCTGGAATAGTGCCCAGGAAAGTGGCGTCATTTGGAGGTCGGCATTTCTTCACACGGGAGAATGCACCAGCGGGTTCCGCATTGCGTTGTGTGGATTGTTCAATTGAACGCGATTGTGAATATTCAGCGATTCGGCACCATGTTGACAATAAAATGTGGCCATTTTATGCATTGGCTGGTGAAGTGAATTATGAGCGAGGTGATGTAACTGATGAAGTCACGATGCGGGCGCATGTGGCTCATTCAGAATATGGGCGCTGTGTCTGGCACTGTGACAATGATGTGGTCGATCGGCAATCTGTCATTATTGAATTTGAAGATGGGTGTGTTGCGACACACGATATGGTGACCAATTCTGCTAAAGGTACCCGAAGAATTCAGATTACTGGAACAAAGGGGGATATCTTTGGAGATATGGTTGATGGGATATTTACAATCTCTAAACCCGGGGCTGTGGCTGGTTCTGAAACCGTTGTGGAGGAGGTTCGACTCAATGTGCAAGAGGATCTTCACGGTGGTGGGGATTTGAGATTGGTTGAGGATTTCTTGAGTGTTGTAAAGGGAGATGGTGGATCAATTTCAACAACTGTTCTTTCTGATTCAATCAACGGTCACTTGATTGCATATGCGGCTGATGTTGCAATGCGTGAAGAGCGTGTTGTGACGATTGATTGATGTAAAATAGAATGGAGGTAGGTGTATGGTTGGTACTGTACTGGTGACGGGTGCGGCTGGATTCATTGGTTCGCATGTTGTACGAGAATTGTTGTCAGAGGGGCACTCCGTGCGGGCAACCGTTAGAGATCCAATCAATGCAGAGTTTCTGAGAGATTTGCCCGGGGCCGAAAAACTTGAAATTATCCAAATGGATTTGTTGAAGCGGGCGACTGTTGATGCTGCTGTCAATGGGTGTGTGGATGTGATCCACTGCGCGGCTGCACTGTATGTCGGTGTCAAAGATGCGCAGAAGGATGTTGTTGACCCGTCCATTCAAGGAACTC
The DNA here is from genome assembly GCA_029250425.1 of Candidatus Thalassarchaeaceae archaeon. GTDB lineage: Archaea > Thermoplasmatota > Poseidoniia > Poseidoniales > Thalassarchaeaceae > MGIIb-P. The sequence continues at coordinate 15,408 of JAQXFF010000217.1, forward strand.
AAAACCTACTGGATGCGATTGATGCAATGGGTGGTATATCTCGGCTAATTCACACGTCATCGGTGGCAGCGGTTCGTCGGAATGGTTCTAGGAATGGTCAAACATTCTCAAATGCTGATTGGTGTGAAAATGCGACTGTTGAATCCAACGCCTATGGGATGGCCAAGGCGGGAGCTGAACGTTTAGCGAGGGATTGGGTTACTTCCAAATCTGAATCTGAACGTCCGCGATATGTGTCGATAAATCCATCTGTGGTCTTTGGACCTGTGATGTCGGAACGACATCTGAAGGGTTCGATGACAATTGTTGATCATTTGTTGAAGAGGAAGCCGAATGTTCTATTGAAAATGCACGTGAATATTGTAGATGTTCGAGATGTTGCAACAGCGCATGTTCGCGCACTTACACAAGGAGAGGATGGTGGTCGATACATTGTGTACAATGATTCGTTGTGGATGCCGGAAATGGCTACACTACTTCGTAGCGAAATTTCTGATCGTAAGTGGCCTAAATTTGTCCTACCAAAATCGCTCAGTTATGCCCTTTCCATATTCCACCCGCAACTTACAATGAAATGGGTAAAACACAATATTGGAACGACTTGTGACTATGACTCGAATCCTGCAAAACAGGACTTGGGGATGGAATGGTTGCCTGTTCAAAGTTCAGTCGTGGATGGTGCTAATTCTGCAATCAAAGCAGGGTGGCGCTGAATTGTTGGATGCGAAGGATTGAGGAATGGGTGGGTAACCCGGGTGTTTGATGGAGCCCGCCGATGTATGGGGTGCGCGCTGGGATGCGTGTGACAATGCGTTGTCTCGCCGATATATGGAAGTCGCTTGCCGTAAGCAAAGTCTGGTCATCCTTGCCGCTGATCTGAATACCATGGCTGGATTGAATGGATTGATAGATTCGGTTGGTCCACACATTGCTGCACTGAAGACTCATGTTGATCTGATTGATGATTGGACGACAGACGGTTGGCGTGATTTTTGCGAAAAGGCAATTGCACATGATTTACTCATATTCGAAGACCGTAAGTTTGCCGACATTGGGCCGATATCACGTGGTCAAATGGCGGGTGTATACGACATTCGATCTTGGGCCAATATTGTAACTGCACATGGTATCTCGGGCCCCGATATTGTCGATGGGTTGTGTGCTGGATGGAATGATGTCGGGCGAGAAGGGGGTGTGCTTCTCCTTGCACAAATGTCCAGCCGAGGTAATTTGCTTGGCTTGCCTGGCTATACGGATGAAATGGTAAAGGCTGGGATATCTAATCAAGGCGTCTTTGGATTCATCGGTAATGGTAGTCGGGCAGAGGAATTGGCGGTTTTACGGGAAAAAGTTGGAAATCAGAAACTCATCTGGACGCCGGGTGTCAATTTAGCTGTTGGAGATGGTGTCATGGGTCAGCGATATGGCAATCCACGTAATGCAATTCATGCGGGCAGTGACGGGATTATTGTCGGTTCTGGGATTTACAAATCAGCAAATGTAAAGGATACTGCGACGGAATACGCTGAGATTTCTTGGAACGCCTTGGTCGAACGAAGTGATGAGTGATGGTTTCTATTGTCGGTTGGTTCTTGGTCATTCTTCTCACAGGCGTGATAGGTTTCATTGGATGGTGGCAATGGAATTCCTATGTGACCTTGGATCAACGAATTGATCGGTTAGATTCTACGTTGCTGGAAAGCGCAGGAACTCGGGTTGAGAAAGTGTTGGATGCACCCCATGGGAGTGTAGTTGTTCCCTACGTCGCATCGAGTTTGGTGCCGATTCAGAATACAATGCAAGTACCTGTGCAAACCGCCCCTCTTGCCACTCAAAATGAGAGTGCGGTCCGATTGGTACAGGACTAGGTTAGGAAATAGTACGCTGCGCCACCAATGGCTCCGATAATCGTTAGGGCCAGCAAAAATTTGAGTTTTCTCCCTTTCTTCACTGGTGGGGTAATGGCGGGAACGAGAGGTGGAAGGGGGAGGGCTGGTAAGGGCATGGCGCTAGAAACTTCGACGACTTCCTCGTCGTCTCTCTTGGCGCGCATACTATCCACATCTTCAGGATAAATTTGATCTAAATCTTCAAGGCCGGGTGCTTCTGGAATTTCTCCCATGATCATGTCCCAATTGTCATCAATGATTGTTTGAGTGACTGGTTTTTCCAACCAAGCAACAGCCCCTGCAGAGTGAGTTGCATCAGCTGCAAGTTGACGTTGACTTCGAGATGCCATGAAGACGATTCGTGCATGAGGGTCTGATTCCCGCATCTCTAATGCGGCAGTATGGCCATCCATGGTAGGAATGTCAAGAGAAAGTAAAACCAAATCTGGAAGATGTTGTACATATGTGTCAACGGCGAGGTCTCCATCTTCGCAAATTTCGATCCTCCATCCCTTCTGTGTAAAGACTTGTGAAAGGCGCATTGTGCCCATGGGGTTGTTGTCGACGATGAGCACAAGTTGTGCATCTGGGTCGTCTGTTGTGGTTACGCGCACCATGTCACTCACCTCACCGGACACCGTTTGTCGTCATGAATGACACGGGTCGGGGTTATTCCTCCTCATCATCGATGAGTGTGTCTGATGGTGCCGTTTCGGGGGAGGTGAAAGTTTCCTTCAAATTCTCCTGGCGCTTCATTTCAGATTCAATCTCCTTTTGTCGCTCAGGAGCCCTGACAAAATGCATTTTCAGTTCGGAAATTAGGCCGCGAAGAATTGTTTCTTCGACTTCTTCGAGGTTTCCTTTGGTCCGAGTATCTAAGGTATCCAATAGGTTGATTGCGGCTTTTGCTTCAGCCAGGTTGAAGTGAATCATGCCATCTTCATCTGGTAGCATACCGAGGTGCATCATTGCACTACGTTGCAACATAGAAATCAATGAAAAGAATCTTTGGCTTTCATCACTTTGTAGAATGTCGTCCATTTTTACACCTCACTCAAACATCATCTCTAGTAGCCAATCCGGATCGAATTGTTGTAAGTCATCATAATTTTGGCCGACGCCCGCCAATACGATCGGTCGGCCGGTTGCGTGTGCAATCGACAGTGCGGCACCACCTTTCGCATCTGTGTCGAGTTTGCACAATACTGCGCCATCGAATTTGAGCATGCGCTGGAATTCTACAGCCTGCTCAACGGCGTCGTTGCCAGCAAGGGCGTCACCAACAAAGAGGACAAGGTGGGGTTGAGCCACTCTGTGCACCTTTTGCAATTCGTTCATGAGATTGACTTTGTTTGTCATCCGACCAGCTGTATCCACTATGACAACGTCCGCGCCGCGCGCTTTTGCACTTTCAACAGCATCTCTTGCGATGGCAGCTGAATCTCCACCACGTTCACTGGATACGCACCTAACTCCAATGCGTTCTGCATGAGTTTCCAATTGATCAATTGCCCCCGCACGGAACGTGTCTGCTGCGGCGAGAACAACGGTACGGCCTTCGTTTTTCAGACGGTGTGCGATTTTTGCCGTGGTCGTGGTTTTCCCAGTCCCATTCACACCCACCATCATTACAATCACTGGCGTGTCACCCGCCTCAATCATTCCATCAACGGTAGCGTTGAAGTCCCAATAACCTGCAGCCAAAAGGCTGCGTAGTGCACGCTTGAGGCTGGCTTCAATGACTTTGGTTAAATCTGCACCTTTACGCAAGCGACTGCCGAGGAGTTCGTTTCGTAATGCTGCCAATACCGCTTCCATTGCTCGGCTGCCCATATCTGCTTCAAGCATCATGAGTTCTAGTTCTTCGAGTAATTCGTCAAAGACGGGTCCTGTTTTGATCACTCGGCCGCCTTTCTCAACTACGCCGCCACCCAAATCAATGTCAAACTCAACACCTCTCTCGGTCTCCACTGTCGTTTTCCCCGATGACATTCTTGGGGCTTGCTCTACCTCCACCAGTTTACGGCCAGTGGTGGATCTCATCACATGGAGGTCAACTCGGGAACCATCTGGGCGGATGACTTGGTCAACGTCGTACCCTTTCTTAGCGAGTTTTTGCTTTTCCTTTTCCTTGCGCTTTTTTTCACGCTCCAACAGTTTACGCTCTTTTTTGGATAGGGTTGTAGTGGGTTGAGGCTCGGGCTCATCGTCCCAATCATCCCATTCATCATCTGCGGGTTCAGACTCTTCAATGGGGGCTTGAATTTCTACAATGTTGTCCCATTCTTCTTTGATTTCTGGTGGTGGGGTTGTTACTTCTTCCGCTTCTTGAGTTCCTACTTCAGCAGTGAGCGCGTCCAAATCGGTTTCGTCAACGACTTCTTTGACTCGCTTTTTGAACCGATCAAAGAATCCCATGTCATCACCTAGTCATCCAATGTCAATTCGGTTCCGTGCTTCCGGCGACGACGTGATGGTTGGGGGTTTGAATCCTCTTTTTCTGGTGCTTCTTCAGGGATTTCTTGGATTTTCTTTGCTGCTTCGGTAAAGGTGGT
>JAQXFF010000241.1 GCA_029250425.1 Candidatus Thalassarchaeaceae archaeon
ACAGAGTGTACACTTTCGATAGAACGATTCCCTTTCCTCATCGATCATTCAATTGATGGAACCCCCTATCACCCGGGTGTAATGGCCATGGAGATGTTTGCTCAAAGTGCTCTTCTATTGTACCCAATGTGTAATTTAGAAGGTTTTTCTGATGTCAAATTCGGGTTGCCAATTAAATTAATGAAGGAAGAAGTGCGTGTTCGAGTGAAAGCAGAATATTTCAATCAAGATCACAATTCTCTATACATCAAATGCCATGTTGAAAGTGACTTGGTTAATTCTAAGGGGGAAATTTTCGGCGACCCACGTATACATCATGAGGCAGTAGTACGGCTCCTCAAAGAAGGGGCTGAGCGGGATGCAGAAGTATCATTCTTGGATTCTCCAGGAAGGGGTAAAGCTTCATTTCAGCCCAATTTCATTTATGATCGATTCTTCCATGGTCCACGATTCCAAGTCCACGGTGGTCTGATTAAAGGAGTGTCGGAAGGGGAAGATTTGGGTGCAGATGGAATTGCATTATTGCGTAACCAACTACCCAATCCACAATTATTCGGTGAAGAGCCAGCCCTTCTTGAGTCATTACCAATGCTCGTTGAAGCTTGTTTCCAAAATGCAGGTTTGGTCGCAATGGAAGTCGATGAGATTTCGAGCCTCCCGATTGGAATCGAAGAGTGTGCAATCATCAAAGTACCGTCCGCACGTGATGAACTACGTGTACGAAGTTACCGTCGTCGTCAAGAGGACGGGGGCATCACAATCCATGATGCAATGATTTTTGATCGCAACCAAAAACCGATTGTATCCCTCAAAGGACTTCGATTAAAAGGAATGGCTCCCGTCCCAAATGAGTTAAAATTCAATCTGAAAAGGAAGGGGAAATAACCAATTGAAAAATCAAATTTCCAATTGAGGTTTTATCATGGAATATTGGCATCCTAGTGGAGTGGTATCCCCTCTCCCCCTCCCAGAAGCGTGCGGTTTGAATGACGTGATTGCGGTATGGATTCCCGTGGGAGAAACAAAAACCACGGCCCCCCCTCCAATTTTGGTCAATGTTCCACTTGTAGATGCATTTGAAGCATCGACATTCGTTACATCAAAGCGAGCATTGGAACACGCATCTGCTCGCTATGCATTGGCCACCCTTCTTCGAGATATCGGGTTTGACCCTTTTGATCTTAGAATCGTGCGTGATGAACATCGTAAACCCAGTTTGATGTGGAAAGATGCGGAATCTCGGAATCGTGCTGGTGGCCCCTTGAGTCCACAGTTACCTGAGATTACATTAGGGCATTCAAACGGGGTGTCCATTGCTGCCGTATCCCTCAATGGAGCGTTGATTGGATTGGATGCCGAACCTCTTGATGTACCTCGCCCGAGGAATCTGTTGACGATGATGACATCCGGTGATGAACTCCAATATTTGGAACAACTATGGGATGTCAATTCAAGCGTGGGGATGCAAGAAGCGATTCGTACGTGGGTCGTCAAAGAAGCCGTACAGAAGGCATGTGGACTGGGCATGCATGTGGCACCTCAGTCATTCACGGTTTTGAATTGTGACGAAGTCGTACTTTCACACGAGGGTCATGGTTTCCGTCTTGAAGTACATCACTGGCGTCAATTACTAGACGGCCGAGCGTTTGCGTTTGGATTTTCAAGATTGCTTGAAGTAGTATAAACTACTGATCTTCATCCATAGATTTCCCACCCAGAGCGAGAAGGAGGCCTGGGACAAATAGTATGGTCAGCACTCGAATCATAGTCTGCACTTCAACATTGAATGCTAGTGCCCAGAGTGGTGCAATAGCTGGCATAAAAATGAAACACATACCAATTCCGACCTTCCGGGCCCAATGCATGGTGTTGCCGGTGGCATACACCCCTTGAATTTGCGGGAGTGGCCCGACCGAATTGGATAAGACTGAGGCGCGGCCCCCCCAATACACCGCGGATGTAGTGAAGGGGTTATCACCTGAGGTTTCCAACCTCATGTCACGGGTTCAAATCCCGTCGTCCGCACTTCAGAATTTGATACTGACGTATTGAAAAACCATCGACCAGAGGCCGTGCCAATGTCCCACGGTAGACATGGTGCCTCCATCGGAAATTCTCCTGAAGAGGACGACGATGACGACCCTCAAATCCTAGGTCGAAGAATCTGGAGAATTTTCCCATATGTTCGTCCATATCGCCGTCGAGCGTTGGTAGGGATTTCCACCAATGGGTTGGCCCGCGTATTTGATTTGGTCCCGTTTATCTTCATTGGTTTCGCTGTTGATTATTACAATGGTGTGGCCAATTCAGGCGGCCGCCTTGGTGATTTCCGGGCATTTTTAGATGAGAACGTGTTGAATTATTTTGGTGACGATCAAGTCCTTTCATATGGTATTCTAATATTTCTTGGCTTTGCAGGACTTGCTGTTTTTCAAGGTATTTCGGATTACTGTTGGCAAACACTTGGCTACAAAGTGCAACACAATCTCAGATTGGATGCGACTCAAAGCCTCATTCGAATGGAAGCATCCTACTACGATCTTAGACAAACAGGGGTCCTCATGTCTGTATTGTCCTCCGATG
>JAQXFF010000255.1 GCA_029250425.1 Candidatus Thalassarchaeaceae archaeon
CACATCCCATTCTGGATGGAGTCCACCTACAGTGTGTACTTCGTCAATAATTGATTCGAAGGGTCGTATCCGTTCGATAAAATCAGAGATTGTAAGTGCATATGCATCCTTTGCTTTCGGTCCCCTTCTGAAGGCACAAAACCTGCAAGCCAATGTGCAAATATTTGTCTGGTTGATATGTAGATTTGAGTTGAAAAATATTTTGTCCCCAAAACGTGCACTCTTGGCTGCTGCTGCTAAATTTGCAATTACACTAAGATCTGGGTAATTCCATAGTGTGACACCCTGCTCTATTGTCAAGTGTACACCAGTACGAAGAGATTCTACAACATCCTGTAAATCTGCATCGAATGTGTTTGTGGCTGGCAAAACATCGTCCAATTTTTCAGCCCAATCTTGGTTCGAATCGCAAATATGAATATCAGAGTGCCATGATTTCATGGAATCACCTGTATAATTTCGATGGTTTTTGTGTTCGCATAATCCGTTTGCGAACTTCATCGAAAAAGAAGACACTCGATGCGGTTGCAAAGATGATTCCCCAGTCCTTCAATTCCAGCGGTACAACAGACAACAGTTCTCCAATTTGAATACCAATCAAAGGAATTGAAAGAAGTGACCCCTGTACCAAGAATAGCAAAAAGGTAGCACTAATGGCAAATGATATTGTGATAGCCTTGTTATTGAACAATCCAAGTTCGAAAATACTTCGGTTCGTGCTTCTGCAATTTAGAACATTGAATAGTTGGAATAAAACAAATACAGAAAATGCCATTGTTTGAGCTTTTACAAAGCGGTCCTCAGCATCCAATTGCCAAGCCTCTTCTACACATATTCCATCTTCGTCAAAATAACTTTCTTCAACACTGCCATCGAATTCTGTACAGGGTTCTCCACTGGTGATAATCCCGCCACCAGAGAACCAAAAGATTGCTGCTGTACCAAGGAACATGACAATGCCCAACATCATAATAACACTCCTATCTGCGCTATTTGGCAACGATTCATCAAGATCGCGTGGCGGTTCATTCATGACATCAGCATGTCGCCTTTCAATACCTAATGCAACAGCAGGCGGACCATCCATCAATATGTTAATCACAAGTAATTGTGTAACGGTAAGAGGCGAATCCCAACCAAACAAGAACGTTGTAATTACAATTAGAATAATCGCAGCAACGTTTGTAGAAATTTGATATCGAACAAAATTTCGAATATTCAGATATAATTTCCGACCTTCTTCAACAGCTGATACAATATTAGAAAAATTATCATCCTGCAATACCATATCAGAAGCATCCCTGGCAACATCAGTACCTGAATTACCCATTGCCACTCCAATATTTGCTTGTGAAAGTGCAGGGGCGTCATTGTCACCATCCCCGGTCATTGCTACAACATGCCCCTGGAATTGCAGTTGTTCAACAATTCGTAATTTTTGTTCAGGTGTGACTCGACTGAATACAGCAATCGATCCAAGCCTTTCTTGTAGCACTGAATCTGAACACTCCTGCAATTCCTTGCCACTCATGTGATCAGAATCATCCATTACGATACCAATTTCTCTCCCAACAGCCATTGCTGTCATCCTTTGATCACCAGTAATCATTGTAACACGAATACCAGCAGCATGACATTTCGAAATTGAATCAACAACTTCCGGGCGTGGGGGGTCCATGATACCGACCAATCCGAGGAAAATCATCTCACTTTCAACTTCTTCAACCGATTCAATATCGATTTCGTCAGTTACTTTACGTGCGCATAGGGCGAGTACACGCAAAGCACGAGATGCGTATTCTAGATTGACTTCGGAAATCCGATCTTTATGACGCCCTTCCATCGGTACAATTTTTCCATCTTCGTAAATGTGTTTTGCGACACCCATAAATGGCCCCAATGCACCTTTGGAGAACGCCCAGCGTTTCCCATCGAATTCGTGAATAGTCGTCATTCTTTTTCGCGTTCTATCGAATGTAAATTCACGAAACCTAGGATGGCTCCTTCGATATGAATCGACAGATTCTTTCAATTTCCAACCAAAAACAGCGCATGCTGAATCGGTAGGATCACCCACTGATTGCCATTCTTCGTCGATATGATTCAAGTTGGAATTTTGACAAAGTAAACATGTAGCAATTGCCTGTCTAAAAGCAATATTTGTATGCAATTCAGCCAGTTCTGATTCGGGAATATCTTTACCACTTTTCTGTAATTTACCATTGGTTGGATCAAAACCTCGTCCTGACACCCCGTAACTTTCCCCGTTGATTAGGAATGCACGGACAGTCATTTCATTGCGAGTGATAGTCCCGGTTTTATCAGTACAGATAATTGTAGTAGAACCCAGAGTCTCTACAGCCTTCATTTTCCGCACAATGGCCTTTTGACGCGCCATATTACGCATACCCATGGATAACGAAATCACCAAAATTATCGGCAAACCTTCAGGGACAATTGCAACGAAAATGACTACAGAATATAGGAATTGTTCGGAAATAACCTGGTACATACTGTCTTCTGTACCGGAACCTAAAGCGATTACAACATGTAGTAAGAGTAGTAATGCTGCACAAACAATTGCAATGGCCCCTAGGAATTTCCCTAACGTTTCTAATTTGACTTCAAGAGGTGTTTTTGGTGTAGTAACGTCACTAATTCCTGAAGCAATACCACCAAGAATTGTATTCATGCCAACTCTAGTCACAATCGCTTTTGCTCTACCGCTAGAAGCGACGGTACCCATGAATGCCATGTTAGATTGTTCTTGCAATATTGAGTCAGTTGAAACTGCATCAACCTGCTTATGAATGACATTTGATTCTCCAGTGAGACTAGATTCATCAATGAGAAATTGATGGGTTTCAAAAATTCGTACGTCCGCAGGAACATTCAACCCATCTTCCAGCCAAATGACATCTCCAGGGACCAGTTCTTCGGTTGTCACCTTGAATTCTGAACCATCACGTAGTGCGACACAATGGCTGACGAGTAATTTCTTCAAAGAGGCCATTGCTTCTTCTGCCCTCGACTCTTGTAAATATCCGAAAAATGCGTTTAAACTCAATGCGATAACGATAAAGATCGGTGTGGCAACATCATCGGGTTCGAAGATAAAAGCGAGTAAAGCTGCTGCAATTAGCAGATATACCATGGGATCTTGAAATTGTTCAAGGAATCTAACCCACTTTGGAATTGGTGGTTTCTCGGCAAGTTTGTTTTCACCATACAATTCTCTGCGATGAATGACTTCATCATTCGACAATCCGGCAGCATGCGACTCTAATTTTTCGAATACTTCGTCAATATGAAGCGCATGCCATTCCCCCGCGGGATGTTCAGCCTTTACTACATCCGTAGACATATCAACAGTATCTCGTGGCATACGGTTGCTTATGATACTCATGTTCTAGGTCCCAGTAGGGACCTGAACACTTTCTGCATGACCAACCGGATATTTGACAATCCCAACGGCAGTCGTCAGGATATGTCGGCCACGCATACACCCTATGTGACCGCAGATAGAAATATCGCTGAATTGACAGTTCGAGCAATCGTACTGGGTGTAATACTTGGCGCATTAATGACTGCGGCCAACACTTACCTAGGACTCTACATGGGGATGACTGTTTCTGCATCTATACCTGCTGCAGTTATGTCGATGTTAGTCCTGCGATTATTGAAATTTAAAGATGTAACGATCCTTGAGAATAACGTCGTGCAGACAATGACATCTGCTGGTGAATCTTTGGCTGCAGGTATAATTTTCACAATGCCTGCATTACTTGTAATGGGGTTTTCAGACGACATGAATTTTGTCACAGTATTTTGTGTCGCTATACTTGGTGGAGTGTTAGGGACAATTTTTACGATCGCTCTGAGACGTGTTTTCATCGTTGAGGAAGCATTACTATACCCTGAAGGTATTGCTTGTGAAGAGGTTTTAGTCGCAGGTGAAAAGGGTGGTTCCTCTTTGATCGTAATCCTGTACGCGCTTGGCTTAGGAGCGATATATGGGTGGTTTGTCAAAGGTTTTGAAATTGCAGAAGGTAAGGTCATGGCAGGTATTGATATTGCTGGTGCTCGCATCTATGGAGCTTCAGACTTATCTTTGGCATTACTTTCCGTTGGATACATCGTTGGTCTTCGAATAGCATCATATATTTTCACTGGTGCAATATTAGGTGTTCTATTGATTACACCCGTATATGGATTGGTGCATGGTTGGCCCAGTGGCGGCATGGATGTTGCACACAGTGCGCATTCATTGTGGAGTACACATGTGAAGTTCGTTGGGGTTGGATGCATGGTTGTCGGGGGATTGTGGACCCTTTGGTCTATGAGAAAGACGATAATGACCGGTGTTAAGCGAGTATTTGGATCAGATTTGGGCGATGAAATCGATGGTGTCCCACGTACAGAACAGGATTTGCCAATGACAAAAATGATGCCAATATTGATTGGAATTGTAATCTTGACATTCCTATTTTACACCTGGCGATTGAATTTGAAGGGTGCATCGATGCTTGAATCAATTATTCTCGGTGCCGTTGGATCATTATTCCTCGCGGTGACTGCATTCTTTTTCTCAGCGGTAGCAGGATATATTGCCGGAGTTGTAGGTTCTAGCAATTCGCCAGTTTCCGGTATGACTATTGCAACTCTAATGGGAACGGCTTTGCTTGTATGGATTGTTGGCGACGTCATACTCGGTATGGAACAAAATGAG
>JAQXFF010000256.1 GCA_029250425.1 Candidatus Thalassarchaeaceae archaeon
GATCGCTTCTATCCCAAGGCATGGGGGCATCCAGCGCTACGTGAGGCCATCGTAGACTACTACAACTCACAATACAATTCCTCAATTACGCCTGAGAACGTCATGGTCTTCCCTGGTGGTCGTCCTGGAATCTACACTGTGCTGGCGTTCCTGAAGAAACATGTTGAGGCGAGACTTGGAAACATCGAATGGCCTGCTTATCTAGACATTATGGAGCAGACTAACACGCACTACGAGGTTGTTCCATACACCAAGGAGAATAACTTCCATCCGAACAATGAGGCTTACTTCAATCGCGAGGGGCTCGATCCAAATACGCGCCTGATGCCCGTCATTTCCAATCCTCAGAACCCATCAGGACAAACTCGTTCTGGAGAGGAACTCAAGGAACTCATTGAAATGGCTGAACAACCCATGAACGGTATACTGCTAGATGAAGCATACGAGATGTTCCATTCTCCTTCTGTGAGTGGAATCGAGTATGTACAGGACCTAGACAATAGCAATGTGTTCATTGCAGGCGCCTGCACAAAGGGTCTGCAAGCCCCAGGAATTCGCGTTGGTTGGATTATCGCTAGCAAAACCAACATTGAGACAATGGCGAATTACTCCAGTTTCGGCATGGGTGGTGTCAGTCACCCTTCGCAGCACTATGCCGTCAAACTCCTAGAACCCAGCCGCGTCAAGCAAGCACGCAAAGCCGTTGAAGAACACTACAATTGGCAACGCGAGCGATATGGCAAGGCATTCGAAGAAATGGGACTCGGTGTGTATACAGGCAATGGCGGATTCTACCACTGGCTTGAACTTCCAGAGGGAATGACAAGTGATGAGCTCAATAGACGGCTCTTCAAGCGAGGAGCTGCAATTCTATGTGCTTCAGAATGTGACATGGCTCGCCCACATTCAAAGGACCCAAGTTATGTAACGCCATATTCACGATTCTTACGCTTTTCATTCGGGCCGTTGTTGCCAGAGACGTTTGAGTCGGACATCCAAATTTTCAGTGAAGTGCTTGAAGAATACAAGCGCGATGTGTTTGATTGTTAATTCAAGCATCTGCTGAATTATATATTCCAAATCCGCTCAAGGGAGGAGTGTAGACATGGAAATTGATGAGATTTGTATCACCCTCATTGGAGATTCGATGTATGTCTGGTTCATTCGAAGCACAAATATCGCCTGATTGATATGTTCTTACCTCAATTGGAACCGCCAAGCCGTCTTCGTTGAGGGAATAAATGGTCTCTGTCGAGGTGCCTTCAATAATCAAGAATGCACAATCTGAACCCACGTGATCGTGAATTGGTGTGTCTTGACCTGCTTTCCAAGTAATGGCAACCATCTCATAATGCTCAGTTTTCTTGATGATGTTTCTTTGGTAACCATCGTCATCTGTATACGATATGTGCTTCTTCAACGCATCCAGATTAATCGGTAGAGAATGCAAGTGATTGCCGAGTTCTTCTAAGCCCGGGCGGCCATCTAATGAATCAAGCCACGCAATCATGTCTGCAATACCTTTGCAACATGAAATTAGATCTTCGCGGCCCTCATCGCCGAGTGTTTCCACGGAGACCATGAATTCACGAGAATGGGCTTAGGCCATAGAGTTGACCACGTTATCAATGGCTAACAATAAATCTGCTGCACCTTCACCCGCAAACAGGAATAAGTGCCTAATACTCTTCCAAGAACCCATGCGAGCTATCGTTTTAGCACTGATTTTGATTATAATTACACCAGCTTTTCCGGGTTGTATTTCCGAAGTAGATGATGATCATCCATTTTCTGGAGAATGGACTATGATGGGTGGGAATCTGATGTTATTCGTGGAAGGTGGTGCACAAGCCTGCAGTACAGAATGGAATGTTATCAATGACACTGCTGAAAACGTGCATGATTGCATGGCAATAACCGGAATGAAAACAGTATCCACTTTTAATTATTCATTCGTTGGTGATGTGCTATTCATGCAAACAACAAGCATCCTTATCGAAGACTCCGATGGTAACACTACCACCTCAGATATGTCTGATAGCACAATGTGTCTAGCATATGTACCCAGAGATATAGCACCCGACGAAAGTAGTTGGATATCAGAAATTGAGGCTGTTTCGTGGCCTAGTTACTGCACTGACATATTGGGTATTTCA
>JAQXFF010000265.1 GCA_029250425.1 Candidatus Thalassarchaeaceae archaeon
TTTCAATTCAGCAGCTGCAATCGTGGCACATGTTTCGGCCATTATTCGAATAATTCTCTCTTCGTAACGACCGCTGAGGCCAAATCCAATCACAAATAGAAAATCGCCACCGATAATTGCATGATCAAGGCCATGTTTTTCATGTAAAGTTTGTACACCCCTACGCAATTTTGCACCATCGTAGATGTCGTCATGAATTAAGGTCGCAGTGTGTATTAGTTCTGTCGCAACTGCAAAATCGAGTATTTCCTCTCGGTTGTCACCTCCTGCCAAATCATAAGCCAATAGGCCAAGAATCGGCCGGATTCGTTTTCCACCTGCAAGTAATATCTCGCGCGCAAGTTCCATGGCTGGTGCGAAGGGCCCATTCATTGAGGATTCTACAACTGACACAATTGCTGATTCGACCTCGAGGCGACATTCGCTGAGAAGTGAATTCTCAAAGATGTTTTCCGCCATTGAACCGTCGACAAGGGGTGCCTATATCAACAGGTGGCTACCGCCCGGAGCCGGGCACGTTACGTGTCTGCCAGTGGCGGGATGAATATGGGAGCGGAAGCAGAACCAACCCAAATTAGTCTTGTTTGCGTTGGAGACAGCGAGATTGCAACCGAAACGCACGTTCGAAAGTGGATGGAAACTCGGCCCTTAGAAGATATTGATATTGATGTCCAATTCGATGTTGAATTGTCATCTGCTCTTGAAATTCTTGAAAATGGTGAGGCAGATTTACTCGCAATCTCAGCCTGGAGTTGGTATGTATGCAAGGGGGCTCCCAACACCATGGTTTCTGCTGCACTTCCACGTAGAGATGAAAATCATATCTTGGTCGCCAACGACCGCTTGAATTTCTTACCGCACAAATCAATCATACTTGCAGAAAATCGCCTGCAAAGAAGGCAATTGCGCCGATTTAGACCCGACTTCAGAGTGCTTGACCCTGCCGCTTTTGCAGATGTTATTGGTCAGAAATTACCCGAGGGGGCCGGAATTAAATTACAATCGTGGATGGAAGATCTTCGTGCGACCAAAAACATCACTGGATACGTGAGCGAAAGGCACCTATTTGATGCAGCCAATATTGATTGTCGTCGGCATATGTTAATGACGGATTCACGCGAGGATTCAACTCGATTTTTACCAAGTCCTTTGAATGGATTAACATTGTTGATTTCACGAGATGGGTTTCCGAGCAGCCTCTCTGGAAAAATTGGAGATGCGGAGTCAATGACTGCTTGGGAGTGTGAACAAATCATTCTTGATAGAATAGATTTGGAAACACATGATAGAGTTGGCATGATTGTACGCCATCGGCAAATCCCTTCTCTTCTGAATCAAGCCGAACAAGAGAAAGATTTGCTACGATCAACGTCTCTATTGGATAGTGAAGGGGAAGTGGTTGACACTACATCTCTGGTTGAAATCCTAATTGAAATTGTGGACCGAACTGGTGTTCGAACTTTGTTGCTTGAAAAATTGGTGCAGAAAGATGATGCAGCAACACATGCACGCTTGTTGGTATCCGAATGGGAAGAGATGCTGAATGTGGTCACTTCAGAACATGCAGAAGATATCCGACTTGGGCCTGCTCGACCTCCTTTCCTCAATTTGTGACGGCGTTTTTGGAAGGGTCCGAAGACGGCCCTTAGGGCCGTTCATGAAGCGTAACATATACAGGGGCTAAGGAGCGCAAACCTTGGCGAGGGTACAGAATGGTCGATGAGAATCTGTTGTCACAGCTGTATTCAGCACGGTTAGATGAATTGCGAGATATGGCAATATCAAACGATATTTCGAAGGTTGGTAATGTTGAGCAATTACGGGCACGATTGATTGACCAAGTAGCCCTATCTGAAATTGACCTGTCTTGGGATTCATTGCAAGAAATGCCAAATAAAAATCTAGGCGAAATGCTCGGCGTCTTTGGAGTGAAACGTTCAGGCTCAATCAAGGAAAAGAGACAACGCCTTTGGTTGCACCTAAATCATGATCCGAAAAAACTCAGCCCCGAGTCTGTCGCTGAAGCAACCCGTGATCAACTTCACGAACTTTGTAAGGCACTTGAACTGCCTAGATCAGGTAGTAAACAACAACTCTTCGCTAGAGTCGCTGGGGTCCTGGCCTCTCATGAAGGTGGCTGGGGTAAAGTCAAGAAAAGTCTGCGTCGAGGGAAAACGTCCCCTGTCGTCCCCAGCACGATTGTTGCCGTACCCACACCAGCACCCACACCAATACCCTCAATTCAAATCCAAGATGATGAAGCAGCAGAATTAGCCGCAATGATTCAAGCATCAATTGACGCTGTTGATGTCGATGAGTTGACAGGAGTCCTTGGAGAACCTGACGAGCCTGCACCACTAGAACATGAAGGTACAGTTGAACCAGAGATTGTCGTTGCCACTCCCACAAATTTGACCATTGACGAAGGTACAGGTTCCGCAATCATTGAACTTGATGCGCGAATTGCAGAATTACATAGCCACATCCGTGAATTTTTGCTTATCAGCCGTGAGCATGATGCAAATGATGTGACCGCTTTCGTAGAAGATTTGGGCGGGCAAGGCTTCCAAGTTTCTCATGCGATGGTTCGAAATCGAATACTCGCTGAAATTTCAGCGATGGCGAATCTCCGTGATGCTGAAAGTGATGCAAAATCACAAGCCCCAGGGTCGTGGCGGGAACGTAAAGCACTCCGACGACTCGAAGAATGTCGCCCAAGACTCCTTGATGATTTAGAATCAATTCTAGATGCTGAGGGTGAGGACATCGCTCTGGCTAGAGTACGCTTTGAAACCGCTGCTGCCGAAGCCGGATTGGATCTTGATTTACCTGGAATCAGCGGCCGTGTACACGGTCTATTTGACTTGCAAATCAGTCTACGTGAAGCAGAAGAAAATATTGATCCAGTCACAGCACGACGCCATCGAGCAATGGAAATACTCTATCGTGGAACCCAAGATGTATCTAGTGATGCAATGAGAACATTGCAACGATTTGAGGAGCAAATCGAAAACTTTGAGCGGATTGTCGAGACACTCGTTCGCCGAGCAGATGGCCAGTTTGGACCTGTTGAGCATGCGCTTCTTGTTCGATTCTTAGAACGTAGGGGTTGGGATGTTGGTCACCCTGAAGTTCGCTCCCGTGCAATTGCAGCAGCGGGTGTTCTAGCAGCGGCAATGGGATACATCGATTCAGAAGACATTCCAGGCTTACCAACCACAATTTCACTTGACCCTGACAAAGTATCTGATGTGGTCGATTCACTTCGTGGCCTCCTCGTTGATATGGGCCGCAGTGCACCTACTGCAGATACGGTCGCACAAGGACTCGCTGCAGAAGATGCTGAACAAGCAAGTGAAATTTCAAGCATTGGACGCGTTCGAGGAAAACTCGACCAAGCCGATGAATTGTTAAATCGACTTTCACGTGGATTTGATGCCGAAGCAAGCGAATAATCAGCGGTTCGCTGAGTAATATGACTGGAATACCTTTGTCACTTGTTCAATACTACGAACACCTTGGGCTTGAAGATCTTGAAGAATTTGTTGACGCATCTGAATCGCGGCTTCAAAATCTGATGCGCGAATACCGGCTGAAGTACACAGTGTCTCTCTGAATTTACTCGGGACGCCTGTTTCAACAATTTCATCGCGTGCAGGATCATATTTCCAAATAGGGTTCAATCGAGGCTTGTCACCTTCCATGCCTGAAATTTCAGCAACTTCTGTAATCCTACGGAGAGTCTTCCCACCCTTGTGTACGCGACTCTGCATGATGATTAAATCCAATCCAGATAGCATGATTGGAGGGACATTCATGGGTGCACTTGTGAGACGAGTAACAGTCTCAGAAGCTGTGTTTGAGTGGAGGCTACCGCACGAACCATCGTGACCTGTATTCATTGCAGTTAGCAGAGTTGCCGCTTCAGGACCACGAACTTCACCGACAATGATTCGATCAGGGCGCATACGCAAACTAGATTTCAGACAATCGTCCATAGTGATTGAAGATGTCCCATCAGGGCGTTCTTGGCGAGTTTCCATTCGTAGCCAGTGGTCATGGTATACCTGCAATTCAGCAGTATCTTCCACAGTGAGTAAGCGCTTATCCCAAGGAATGTACATTCCAAGACAATTGAGTGTGGTTGTCTTACCAGAACCTGTGCCACCTGCTATGACGAAATTGGCGGGGCGGGCATTGAGCCCCTCAACCCAAACCCACATCATGGCTGCCAATCGGCTGTTGACTGTACCCCAATTCATCAAATCAATAATGGTAATTGGATCCTCACGGAATTTACGAATGGTGAGGGTCGGTCCATCGGGTGAAATGGGCGAAAGTGTACCGTTTACACGAGAACCATCTGGCAAACGTCCATCAAAAAGAGGGACGAGGCCGGGTCCATTTCCAAGAGGCACATTGGTGAAAGCAGCGATGTTCTTGGCAACTTGTACGCCCGTTTCATCATCCATCCAGATATTCGTTCGACAAATACCATACTCGCGATGAGCGACTTTGACACATTGAGCGCCACCGTTGTACATGACTTCCTCGAGTTGATCATCCTCTAGTAGAATAGCCAATTCACCGTAAGGGTTGTCCATGGCTTGCCCATCGAAATGATACATTGGACTCGGGTGACCAGGTTCCATGTAAATCGTCACTGAGCCATATCGTGCAAGTACTGATTCTGACATATTTTCACCTCACGCCATTCCACTTTGAATTGCTTCAAACAGACCTATGTATAGCAGAGCAGATATTGTGGACCAAAATGGAACCCACCACAAAGCCTGCTTGGTCCGTCCTAGCATTCTACCAGAAATGACGACACTGAGGGCGGCCGAAGCCATGAGATAGGGCATCATCACATTGTGGATGTGGCCCCAGTAGGCACCCGCTGCAGCGAGGCCGAAAACTGCGAACATGAATCCCATGACGCCGGGGAGAAGAAGGCACATCAGCATCAATAGCAAGAACGATTGTCCAGACATTTCCTGTTCTCGAACATTGATGAGTTTATTCAATCGGTCGTACTCAACCGACATTGAATTGGTGACTTCACCTAACGGCGCATCCTGTTCAATGGCAACAGATAGTAAATTCACAACGCGCTGAATGAGGACACTTCGACTATTGATTGCATATTCTGCAAGTGCAGCGTCAAACGAGGTGGACCGGGAACGGTCAATGGCTTGCGTCAACAATTTACCGGTCTCATCTTGCCGGTTTCTTGAAATTTCAGTCAATGCCTGTTGTAGACCAAGGCCAGCACCAATGCTCGATGATATCGATTCAAGCACCTCAGGTAGCGCTTCCTCCAGTTGTCGGCGACGACGGCGTTCAAGGTACCCAGGAATTGCACC
Source organism: Candidatus Thalassarchaeaceae archaeon (assembly GCA_029250425.1). Lineage (GTDB taxonomy): Archaea > Thermoplasmatota > Poseidoniia > Poseidoniales > Thalassarchaeaceae > MGIIb-P. The sequence goes on from JAQXFF010000265.1 coordinate 5,367, forward strand.
GGCTATACAAGGCAAGGTGATTGGAATGATGAGTACAAGGTATATGCTTTGACCGAACAAATCGTAAAGGTTCCAGAGTATCTGCATCAAATCACCCCGGGGTCACTTGAATGTGCTTTGTAACCAAACATTGCCATCACGAGTAAGGTCATGAATAAGGCTGGACCAAAACAAGCGGCTGCTGCTGCGAGTGATGACATTCCAGGAATCCCACTAGACATCAAGCCAGGTGCAATGACTGGAATCATGGCTGCAATACCAAAAATAATTGGAGAAAGGATGCCGAAGGTCAACAATATTGTTGGCATCCCTGACAATTTTTCAATATAAGCTGACAATTTGTCATTCCGTTCTTCTTCTTCACGATCTGATTGTTGTGTCAATGCTCTAACCAGATCTGTATCGCTGGTGACATTGGTTCGCAATGTATTGAGAAATCGAGAATAGGCCTTGTTGTTGGCTTTGCTACTCAAACGTGAAAATTCCTTTTCCAATTTTGAACCCCGTTGCAAATTGGCAATTGCTTCCTTGAAATCTTTTGAAATGACCCCATAGCCGCCACGTCCAATCATTTGCATGGCGGCCTCAAGACCAATTCCAGAACCGAGTAAGACCATCACTGCGCGCATGGCGTAGAGAAGATCTGCTGATTCCTCGGCATTGGAGGCCACGCCTAAATCACATCCTCAATCAGTTCAAAGGAATACGCGCCATCCTCACCTTCGTATTCCAATCGGTGAAACGCGACTTTGATTTCAGTCTCAGTAAATGGGTCGAGTAGCCAAACTTCTGCACTCCGAAAAATCTCCAATACAGCCTTGTAACCAGCAACCCCCAAGTGGCCACACATGGTGTAAACTGCAGATTCTGCACCTTCATCGACAAGGTCATCACCCTCGCCACCACGCTTTACTTCACGGGTAATTCGACGGCGAATATTGACCGAAATTCGGCAATTGTCAAACTGGAGCCAATCTCCATCGAATCCTCGAAGAAACACGGTTCCCGCCTGTGCCATGGTCACGCCTCAGGGGGCCAACACCATGGAACGACCTTCAAAGTAGCGGGAGAGAACCGTCCCTTAGGGACGGGACTCATAATGATTTGAACCAACCAAAACGTGGCTCCATGATTTCGCATTTATCATCACGAAGAGCGTAAATTGCATCTTCAATCGAATCCTCATCAGTAAATCCACGTTGTGCACAATGTTTCATGATCGAATCATAATCAATGCCTTCATCACCAGCATGTTCCGCTATGATTTCAAGAACCACGGTTTCAATCCCTAAATCATCTGTAGAGGGAGCCTTTGCTTCTGCAGGCTTTTCCGATGATTCAACATCTGTATTAACTTCCGTTTCCCCACTCTCTGACTCAGTGGATGATTCAGCTTCATGTTCCTCGAAGGAAACTACGCGACCTTCCGCAGCACTGAGAGCCTGAAGAACACCGACTTTGTACCCCTCGGAATCCCATTCACCATAGTGGTTTAGTGCCAGACCAAGACCATCGATGAGGTCGTTTGGGACCCCTGCATCACGCAGTGCATTCGCATCAGTTGTTTCAGCAGATTGAGCCATCCCCAATGCTCCTATTCTACGCATTGTTTGATCTGCTGTTTCAATGAGCCAATTTGCGTAAACATCTCGGTCAATAATCGAATAATCTTCCATTTGCATTCGGCATCGGAATCCACCATCTTCAGTGGTATAGTGATTTGATTTCCCAATACATGCCATTAGGAATCGATCTCCACCCTCAAAGCGTGCGACCAACTCTTCCATCTCGATGTGTAATTCAGGGCGGAATGAACCCACACTCCACAAATGTAATCCCGTGGGGTCACGAACTGCGCCACTGAACATTGGACCCCTTTCGGTATCTCTACGTTCGAGTCGCTCGACGACTCCACAAACGTACATTCGATTGACACGAGCACCCAGTTTAGTGACAATGAAGCGGGGGTCGTATTCCCCTTGTCCACCATCTGGAAGACTGGATTCATAAAACTCTCGTGCAAACAAGCGAATGGCTGTTTGACGGCGACTGCGTTGTTGTCCACCAATCATGCAAACACCCCCCAACGTTCTCGAACTTCATTGGCTGATTCTGCTAAATCCACTTCGGTTGGAGCGAAATGATCTCCCATCAACAATGCGCCCTGTGCATCAATCATGGCACGACCAGTAAACGTGTGCTTTCGTCCAAGCATTCGACTTCGTAAATCGGCTAGGAATGCTTCACCACCATCGCCTTGGGTCGCCTCTTGAACCTCGGCCATAGTTTGACCTAAGAATGCTTCAGCACTCACTCGACCCAGAATCAACGCGCCATTGGCAAGGCCGTCATCGAGAATAATACGCAAACGTAAATCCTCAACTCCTTCTTGCGGCCCATGTTCCCTGCAAGCCCCATCGCGCATTGCCTTCTTACATTCCGGGCATCTGTGGATAATCCCTGAACCAGATGCTACAGAAATGACTGTGGCAGTACTGGTTACCCCACTTCGTGAACCACCAGCGAGAAGTTCTGAGAAATCGACTTCAACAGAATGTGTACTGGCGTCAATAGCATCCCACGGGATTTTGTCAAGCACTTCGACTTGTTCACTTCGATCCACTGTTATGTCTGGCGTACCTTGCCATGAACGGACACGAACATTACTCAATTTCAGTGCAAGCGGAAGGGAACCTTCGTCGATAGGTAATTCTGACCACGCAGTCAAGCGACAAGTGCCTGTAGGATCGACTGCATCACCTCCCCAGACTGTTTTCTCAGCACCATCCTTTCCAGTGAAACTACGACTGCTCCAAGATGTGAGTTGTACTGTGATTCCCACATCCGCGGAACCGTCGCGAAGTTGTCCGATTTGCATCACAGAAGAGGCGGCGAGGTCGTCTAAACTGGCAAATGCATTGTCATGATAAACTTCCACTTTGGTTCGATCCCCAATGTTCAACTCAGGGGTATTTCGGAATCTGCGAATGGCTGCACCCTCAATCTTCAAAAGTGTCCCCTCTGGATGTTCAAAACCACCAAAACAAGCAAAACCGATTGTACCACTGTCATCAGCAAGGCGCCCTTTGACCATGTCAATGGTTCCACTACCATCCTTTTTGTTAACAGTCATTGGCCGAGTTGAAATCACTCGAGCAACAACCGTTGCAAATCCATCCATGCCCAACACACGTTCAATTGAAGTTGGTTCGGATGGAGCAACGACAACTTTGCGCTCACTTCCACGGAGCACTGCTACACGGCTGGTTTGATTGATGTTCAACGAACGTTTCCCATTCCACTCATTGACAGATACGCCTTCTAGTCGTACAACACTACCTGGACTCAGATTTTCAGCGTGGTTGCCCCAATCTTTGAAATCCCAACGTGTGCGTTGGCCGCCCTCTTCCCAAGGATTGTCCTCGATCCAACCGAAGGCAATTTGTTTCTCTTCACCACGAACCATCTGCATTCGTGGGACATAAGTCACAACCTCGACTTCAATGGTCACATTGGTATCATCAGAGGATAGGTTTGAGAATCGCTCAACTGATTTTGCGGCTGGACGAGAGGAGGAGGTCTTTGGAGCATTTACTTCCATGCCTGCTTCTTTTTGAAAATGCTCTATGACACTACGCAGGGCATGTTTAGGGGGGACGAGGAATTCATCCCTGTATCGGGAAAATTCCCCCGCTATTGCATTTTCATCGGCTTCAGGTACGGCTTCTTTGACCGCACGGATCTCTTCTTCAAACTCTTCTGGGTTAGACATTTTTGAGCTACTCCTGGGAGGGTTAGAAGACCGCATCCGCACGAGCACGTCCTGCTTGGGTTGCTAAACAACCTAGGCAGAGAACAATGGTCGGTCGTGCAGTTTGGGGAAGACGCGGCACTCCATTACCTCCGGGAAATATCACCGGGTTGTGGGGGTTCTTGAACTCTCGCATATCAGTGTTGTACGGAATTGGAAGTAGGGCAGGGATTGTTATTCAATGACGAAGTGGGCGATGCGTGGCCGACATAGAATCCTTTCATTTTGAGGGTGCCGAAATAGCACCTGGGACGGGTAAAGAGGTCTCACTTGATCTCGGAGATGGACCCGCCGGAAACCCGCGGAAAATCCCAGTATACATTATTCATGGCTCTCGACCAGGCCCCATTCTAGCTCTGACAGCAGGCATCCACGGAGATGAACTGAACGGCGTCTCTGTAGCCCATCATCTCATCCATGGTGACGATCATATCGCTAACACTGATGATGATCGGATCTCACGAAAAGAATTGGCAGGGACAATCATCTGTGTACCGGTTGTCAATATTGAAGGCATGCTGCTAGAACAGAGAGGTGCCCCCGATAACAGGGATATCAACCGGCTTTTCCCAGGAAAGGAACAAGGCAATCAATCACAACGAATTGCTTACGTTTTATTCAATTCCGTCGTCAAACGTGCTGACTACCTAATCGATTTACATTCAGCGCCACATTCGAGAACAAATCTCCCACATGTTCGGGCGAATTTCGACCAAAAGAAATGCATGAATTTAGCGCGGGCATTCGGCACACAAATCATTCTGCACTCAACTGGTCCGAAAGGATCGTTGAGGCGAGCTGCAACCAAGCAAGGAACGCCCACCATCCTCTTGGAAGCGGGTACAGCACACCGATTTGAGATGGATGCGGTTCATGCTGGAATCGAAGGTGTGCTCAATGTAATGGGGCATCTTGGAATGATCGAACGGAAAATTCGATTGCCCGCTGTTAGACTTCTAGTTCGTCGCTCAAAATGGGCTCGGGCCGAAGCCGGAGGACTCCTATACAGCCGCGTCAATGTCGGTGAACACGTCAAGAAAGGGCAGGAAATTGCACTTGTCACAGATCCACTGGGGGAACAAACCCACAGTATCGAAAGTCCGAGAACTGGTGTCATTGTGGGCTTGGCATTGAACCCGTTGGTGAGAGCAGGAGACCCCGTCGCCAATATCGTACTTTGTTCAGAGGGGAAATGGAAACAGGCTCAGAGTGAATTCAATGCTGAAGACCCAGATGAAGAATCCGTAGACGACGAAGAATCTCTGGATGATGCATGAATGCTTGTGAATCACCATTGCACCGCTTAACTTGCACCGAACACTCAAGAACTCGGCTATGCCGATGACATCTCATGTCAGAAGAGGAGGTTGTCACTGATGACGAAACCTTCTGGTGGTCGAACTGGGTACGGCCTCAAAATCTTGAATTGATTTTCTCTCTTGTCTCGATTGGAATCGTCATTTTTGTCATCCAAGAAGACTTGGTAAATTCAAATGCCACACTTTTCTGGATACTGGCCATTCTGGATTTAGTCTTGGTTGGATTCTTTGTCGCTGAACTTGCAAAAGATCTCTCAGATGCAGAAGACCGTGCAGAATGGTGGCGCGCTCAAAGTTGGGGTTTACTAGGGCTAACTCCAGTGATTCTTGCAGCAATCCCTTCGGTGGAAATCATCGTAATGTTGAGATTGATTCATTTGACAAAAGTGTATTCACTTGTCACTAATTTATTGGGATTGCAAGAAACAAGTGAAGAATCACCAGTTCAGCGTCAAATTCAACACCTTATCTTCGTCGTAACCGCAATCGGATTTGCTGGAGGTTTCATCGCGTATCTTTTCGAACAGCACGCTCCGGAAGCAGTTTGTGGTGACACTTGTATTGACACATTGCCAGCAGCCATGTGGTGGGCGATAACGACAGCAACCACGGTGGGTTATGGAGACTACGCACCTGTGACCAACGGGGGAAGGGCCGTCGCAATTTTCCTGATGTTTACGGGGATTGCCTTGTACGGGTTGTTGACAGCTACGCTCTCACAGTTAATTTGGGCCAGAGGTAGGAAATCAGGGCAAAGCAATGGAGATGGCAATTCAAGTGAGATGATTGAACGTTTGGAAAGGCTTGCAGATATGCGACGAGATGGGTGGCTTACCGCAACCGAATTCCATGATGCAAAAGCCAGTGTACTAACCGGAAGAATGCCCGGTGGAAATAAGGCTCGAGATGTCGAATCTCGGGCACCAATACCACGGGATGAGAGGAAGGCACGAAGGGCTGCAGCACGTGCAGGTTTCCTTGCAGAAGAAGAGTAGGCTTCATATCACCAACGTCTTCGACCCAACATGGACCCTGTGATATTTGGTGTAATCACGGCCTCAGACAGGGCCTCATCCGGTGATTACGAAGATTTGTCTGGTCCAGCCATTGCAGAATTTCTTTCTATGGCAATTTCCAACCCGTATACAGTCGAAAGACGAATCATCCCTGATGAGCGAGAAATCATTGAGAAAACGATGATTGAACTTTGCAATGCGGGCAGTTCCGTAATTGTAACCACTGGTGGAACTGGACCTGCACCTCGAGATGTGACACCTGATGCAACCGAAGCGATTTGTGATCGCATGTTGCCCGGTTTTGGTGAACAGATGCGGGCGATTTCTTTGCGACATGTCCCCACAGCCGTACTCAGTCGACAAACAGCAGGGACACGTGGCCAAACACTGATTCTCAATTTGCCAGGAAGTCCTCGTTCAATTCGTGAAATCATCGATGAAATATGGCCAGCAGTCCCCTATTGTGTAGACTTAATCGGTGGGCCATACATTGAGACCACTGAAGGGGTATGGTCTGCCTGGAGACCTCCTCATGCACGCCGCGCGATTGAAGAATGAGACCCGAGTCGGCGACACATGGCCAAGTTCAAGGAAGCTGATTTAGAACTCTCCCGTGAGAAAGGTGAGATGCGAGATGTCGAAGTAAAAATCGACTTTACACCCAATGCACTTGCGAGTGTTTTGTACAAACAAGGTGACACTGTTGTCCTTGCATGTTGTACGCGCGCGAGGAATCTTCCACGGTGGTTCCCTCGGGATGCCACAAAAGGTTGGGTCAATGCAGAATATAGCCTACTTCCTGGTTCAACGGATTCAAGATTCCAACGTGAGCGAAGAGGTGCAAAGGGACGGACCTACGAAATCGAGCGATTGGTCGCACGTAGCCTTCGTGCTGGAATTGATCTTGAGGAACTTGGACCGCACAGTTTGACCGTGGATTGTGACATCCTCAATGCCGATGGAGGCACACGATGTGCCTCGATTACTGCCGCAACCATTGCACTTCGGCTTGGTGTGCGTCGACTCATCGAACAAGGATTGTGTCTGCCAGCAGCAGACCGAAAACCTGCTGATGCGGGTCGAGATTGGAAACCTCGTGAATTGAGTTCGACAGAGAAGACGTCGCACGAAGCCGCGGTATTGCCTGTCGATGTCGCCGCAATCAGTGTAGGTCTGCTCGGAGAAGATGTCTATCTTGATCTCGATTACATCCTAGATTCCAATGCGGATGTTGACATGAACGTCATCGGCACCAGCGATGGAATGTTGGTTGAAGTCCAAGGAACGGGAGAAGAATCCACCTACTCTCGTGCGCAAATGGATGATTTGATGGACATGGCTGAGATAGGATTGGAGAACCTGTTTGCAATCCAAAAACAAGCACTTGATAGTGCTAATTAGGCGGGTTAAAGTTCATCAATGGGTGACAAATCGTCAATATATGCGAAGAGCATATTTTTTCACATTGCTCTTCTTGGCAGCCATGCTGCAGTATACCCCACCTGTTGAAGGTCAAATTCTACCCGATGTAGAGATTACATGTACTCCAACTGAAATGGAAATAGATGTGAGTCCACTGTCTGATCGAACGACAGTGACCGAATGTCGGGCAGAAAATCCAACAATATTTGTTGAAGATGTGATCATCCAAATTAATGCTGGTGGGCTATCCTACTCTTCACCAGGCGAAATTACCGTAAATGGAGGTAGTTCAACTGACTTTTGGGTGAGTTTCAGAGGGGATGCCAGTATGGAGCCACAAAATCTATCGGTGACGTTATCGTACCGTGTCGATACGGCAAATGGAGTTCAGTGCATCACCTGTACTTCAAAGCAAATCACAATGAGTATTGCGGTTGACGAATTCACAGCAACAAGGAATGGCACCAATGCAACCGAAGAAACCTCGATGTGGAGTGGTAGTAAACTCGGCGAGTATTTCTTTTTCTTGAATGGATTCATCATTTTCCCAATCATCATACTGGCGCTAGTGGGGATTGCGTACGCCATTGTGAGACGGAATAATGGTGCGGTGGGCCGGGCTTGAACCGGCGACTTCCAGATCTTCAGTCTGGCACTCTCCCAGCTGAGTTACCACCGCAGGGAACTGGGCCACTGGCCTTACATTATCAACACTTTCGGGTGCTAAATGAGATACTCAGAAGAGGTCGTCGTCGTCGTCTCCATCTTCGATGACCATTGGACCTTCAGCATCAGCCTTCTTCCCTTTCTTTGCTTCTTTCTTCTCTGCGGGTTTCTTTGCTGGCTTCTTTTCCACCTTGGCAGCGGGAGGAGGGGCAGATTTTCCTTGTTCAGCAGCTACACGCTTGGCTTTCTCTTCGGCTTCCCTTGCAGCAAGTTCGGCTGGATCAATTCCTTGAGCAATTGCCAATTTCCTTCGGCGATCATCACGGGCTTGTTTCTCAAAGAGGCGGTGTTTGGCGCGCTCACATTGTTGCAACATGAACATTGCATCATGCTCAAGTAG
>JAQXFF010000215.1 GCA_029250425.1 Candidatus Thalassarchaeaceae archaeon
GCCTCTCTATAGAGGGATGATGTGCCCTCATCAGTCGTGAAAATTAGACCAGGGGGGCCGTGGAACTTCTCTGCATGCTCAACATAATTTGGAGGATCTCCAAGATCAGGAACATGCACGATTTCTGCATCGTAATCCCCCAACCAAACTCGAATCATTTGCTCTCGCTCTTCGGCACTCCAAGGATTGTCTAGGGATTGCTCAGCTTGTGATGAGCCGATACAAATTCGCAATGATAAATCCGAATCACCAGCACCCAAGTATGACATTGCACCATTAATCATAGCAGCATGCCCATTGTGAAAGGGTTGGAATCGTCCAAGAACAATGAGTGCAGGTTCCATCCTCAAGCCTCCGGCAACCCATGTTCAAGCAAATGGCCCAGATTCCATTCTCCTTGGCCCCAATTTGTCGCATCCGTCCAATCTCTTCCGACCATCAAAAACAACTCTGGCAATTGTGCAGTCTGTAGAGTTCGGTGCAAGATATCTGCTGTTGTTTGATGTGCTTCCATGGTCGGCAGGATTCGAGCGTCTTGTTTGGGGTCTAGCGTTTCCCCCATATCTTCCCTCTGCGCCATCCATGACATCACGACCGATTCAGCGTATTCGCTCGGCTCCGAACCCGAAATGGAGATTAGGGCATCTAACCAAGTTGAGTCATCATACAAATCTTCGATGTCTGTAATAGTGCGATTGAGAAGTACATCAAGATACAACATTGCCCTGCCTTCCCAGCAACGGAATGAACCTGGACTTGCCAGTTCAGAAAGGTGGCGAAGCCCTTCAGATGCATCTTCCTTGTTCAACTGAGATAGATTGGTTAGAAAACTTCCTTCAGACCAATTCACAGATTGTGCATCATACCAATCGAGGAATTCGGCCTCTGCATCAATGTCAAACGCCCGTTCAAGAGAGGGGATTTGATCGGGCCTGCGATCTCGGAATTCGCCCCTGGAAATGGCTGCAGCCAATTGGTCACCAGGCATCCCACAAAGACCACGGAAAACGGCAGAATCAACCAGTCGAGCAACAAGGTCGACAGAGGCCATGTGGCGCCCTTACGCTCTCCATCCATCAATGCTCGCCCAAGTCGGCACAGGCTTGCAAGAGAGGTGGGATGAATTCCAACGCCAAGTCTTCTTCATCTTTGAATCGGAAACTCTTGCCCCTCAAACGGCCTTTTAGAATGGGATTCAGTGAGTCGAAAAGGTCCTGGTTTTCGTGCAAAGAAATGAGATAGAGGCCTACATGATTTTTCTGTACAACCGTCATCGCAAAAGGTCGGCCGTTCGGTCGAATCAAGCGGTAATAACCAGGTTCGTCTCGATCAAGGGACATATTTGGTTCGTGGATGGCGATCATTTCTCTAAGAATGGCCCAAAGGGGCGCAAATTCTGGATTCTTCACAGTACCCTTCAGCAAGCCGTCTACCATAATTCTTGGCACATCGGGTTGAAGAACCCGTGCCCGACCCATAGGGTCGGGCGAGCCGCCTAGGGGGTGATGTATTGGCGACCATTAAGGAACAGATTGCGGAGATTCAAGCTGAAATTGACAAGACTCAGAAAAACAAGGCTACAATGCATCACATCGGAAAACTCAAGGCAAAAATTGCAGCACTCAAACGCAAGATTGAGTCGCAAGAGGCCCACTCGAAAAGCAGTGGACCTGCGTCTGGTTTTGAAGTCAAGAAATCGGGTGACGCAAGCGTTGCTTTGGTAGGATTCCCATCGGTTGGTAAATCGACACTCATCGCTCGATTAACAGGGCTGGATTCCGAAGTCGGAGCCTATGCCTTCACCACCTTAACTTGCATCCCCGGATTGATGGAGCATCGTGGTGCCAAAATACAGATCCTTGATTTGCCTGGATTGATTCCTGGTGCTGCTGAAGGAAAAGGGCGCGGAAAGGAAATTCTGGGCGTCATTCGCTCCTGTGACATGGTTCTCTATGTGGTCGACCCCTTCCAAGAATCGCACTTCAACGTCCTCAACAGAGAATTGGAAATCAGTGGGATGAGATTGAATGAAGATCGGCCACCTGTATTTGTCAAACGAACAGACAGAGGGGGAATCATTGTTCGCTCAACATGTGAACAGACTCACCTGGAGCCCGAAGAAGTGCAAGATATCGTTCGTTCTTTTGGCATCGTCAGTGCACACGTTACAATGCGCATAGATGCTACCGCTGACCATCTCGTTGACACCATGGCTGCAAATCGTGTTTATTCGAAGGCTGTGGTTGTTGTCAATAAAATGGATATTGCAAGTAAGGAAGACCTTGCCCGCACGACTGAGATGCTTCCAGAGGATTGGCCAGTCATGCCTATTTCAGCCTATACAGGAATGGGTGTGGAGGATATGAAGGACTTCCTTTACAACAATCTTGGCTTCATGTCGATCTATCTCAAACCTCAAGGCCAAGAAGCTGATTTGGAGGAACCACTCATTGTCAAGGACACCTCAACTGTGGAAGATGTATGCAACACATTGCACCGAGACTTTGTTCGGAAATTCCGTTATGCCCGCGTCAAGGGGCCTTCAGCGAAATTCGATTGGCAGAGGGTAGGGTTGGCACATTTACTCAAGGATGGAGATTTACTCTCAGTCATCATCAAACGCTGATTTCACGGTTCATCTCCTAAGGAGATGTTGATAGGGGCGAGCACTATCGCAGGTTCCCCGGTGACAACATGGAACGCTATCATCCAAGAGCCGGACTCTGGTGTATCGTTGTTGCTTTCCCAACGTGGATGGTATATCTCATCAACGGTTTGCTAGGATTCTTCCCCGCTGTCATTTTTGCAGATGGGGGGGTGGGACAAAAGTTCCATTTTTGGTTGTTTTTGAAGGACAAACTTTTCGGAGGATCAGTGGACCCTGTATGGTCTGAAGCAGGAGTCATGACGGCTCAAGAATGGTTGCTACTCGCTCTTGCTTTGCCCGCAACCTTGGGCGCACTCTACTGTTTGAGGAGACGACCTGAGTTTGGAGCGATTGAGCGCAAGAATGAGATTAATGAGCGTGAATCACTTGAGATGGGCACCACCAATTTCGTATCTTCAGGAGGAGGGGATGCCCATACTCAATCCATTGTAGAATCGGTGATTGGGCAAGAACAAACCCTTGACCAAAGTGTCGTCTCTGCCGCTTTGGGCGAAATGGGTGTAATTGCTGCTGCCAACATCGCAGAAGCCGAACAGCAAGAAGTGGAATTGGGGGCAGAGACAACCCTTGACAGTCGATTCACGACCACAGTACCTGATGACGATGTACTCGACATGGTTTCCACATATGTCGGAGATGATACAGATTCTGTTGAAGAGGAAGACGACACAGGGTGGAGTGTTTGGGAACCCGAAATCGAGGCTGAAACCGCACCAATGGTGGAACCCGAGCCACAAATAGAATCAAAGCAAGAAAGTCAATTACCCGAAATTCCTGAAATTTTCCGAGAACCAATTGTAGATACTGAAGATCTATTGGAAATCCCATCCATTCCAGAAATACCAATCATTGAACCATCGAACCAAAATATTGGTGGGCGTATTACTTCCATGGCAACACAAGCCGCAGATGCGACTGTGAATGTGACAAAAGAGGTTGTTAGCGCAACTGTCACTGGTGCCAAAGAAGTTGTTTCCATGGCTGCAGAAATTACTGAGAAAATGGTTGATAAAGTTCGACAGAAATCAACCAAAGGCGTCATGCCAGTACGACCTGCAGGACTTCCACCCATGGCTGAATGGGATGCTTACGAAGGGGCCTGGACACTCATGGGCCGCCCTGTGAATGTGGCAGCATTACCTGTACCAGATACACAAACGCCGGATTGGTCTCGCGACGAAATAGAGAACGTTGTGTCACCATTGGAAACCAATGTTCAGGAAGAAAAGAGGGAAACACGCAGGAACACTCCTTTCATCCCTGAATTACCTTAATCGAGGCTGTGTTTATGCCCGAACGATTGGATGTTGAATATCTAATGAATGCGCCGAGGATGCGCTTATTTCGTCGTTTAGGCGCTCATCTTCGAACCCGAACCCGTGGATTGGCCATTCTGTTCATCATTGGGTTCGTGGTGGGATATCCATTGGCTGGAAAAGCCCTTGAATGGATGATTGGGCAATCAAGTTTGATTCCCGATGACACTACAATTATTGTTCTTCAGCCATTGGAATTGGTCTTACTTCGGTTGCAAATTGCTGGGTATCTGGGCATAACGATGGTTGTCATGGCATTGATTTGGGATGCGGCGAGATTGGCAGGGAAATCACAAACTCCCGAAGGTGTAGAATTACCTGAGTTTCCGAAAGGTGCACTATTCCGTGGTTTGCTTGCACTTTCTCTTTCCCTAGGTTTGGCCATATCAGGATTGATCTATGCATGGGAAATCTTGATCCCGTTCTTGTTAGAATATTTGCAAGAAGATGCCGCTTCTGCCGGATTGGAAACGACATGGCATCTACAAGCTTGGATTGGGTTTCTCTTGTCCCTTGCATTGGGTAGTTCCCTAGCCTTCCAGGTCCCATTGGTCGTATTGGTAGTGCTCCGTGGCGGATTGGTCGATCGTGAAATGCTGACATCTTATCGCCGGCATTTGTGGTTCACCAGCATCGTAGCAGGGGCCATGTTGTCACCACCAGACCCGCTATCACTGGCACTAATCGCAGCACCAATGGTTGTGTTGTTCGAGGTTGCGCTAGTGATTGATGCAATCATTCCTCAGAAGAAGTGAGGCCTCGATTCCGAGCGTCTTCTGCTTG
>JAQXFF010000282.1 GCA_029250425.1 Candidatus Thalassarchaeaceae archaeon
ATCGTTATCTGTGTCGGCAATATCCATGCCATTCGCATCACTGTTTTCATTCAATGCAAACTTGTGAGTACCAGATGTTGCGGTTACTGGGTTCTCATATTGGTTGGATACACAATTGTATTCAAGAACGGTTACGTTGTCCCAATTTCCTGCGCTGAAGCCGGTCTGAGGACCATTGTATGGGGGCGCAGTCATCAACCAAATATCTTGATCTTCACAGTCACCTTGGCCACCAGGGATACCGCCACCAGTGACAGTTTCACCCCAATTTCCAATGGCCATATCATAGTAGAAGGCGTGAGTCAATGGAATGTTTGTCGTAGATTGACTGGTTTGTTGAGTGGGGTTAGGACCACGCATGACCATGACTTCCATGTTGGTAATCGATTCATCAAGGAACAGGCCAACAATGTCGTCCTTGCCATCATCATTGATGTCGACGATTTCCATACCGTAGAGGCTGGGCGATACTGAAATCGGAGCTGAGCGAGTCCAATCTTCAACTCGCTCGTTACAATCGCCCCAGATTACAGTCATGTTACCGAGAGGTGGAGTAGCAGTGCTAGCAACCCAAACATTCTGGCGGAAGAACACAAGGTCATTGGCACCATCACCATCAATGTCGCCTATTCCAACGTCATTTGCATTCGCCATATCAAACCAGTGTGCACGACGGGATGTGTTTGCTGAGACCCACAAATCTTCACGATCTGAAAAGTCGCCGTCTTCATTGTAGAGGACGGAAATCAGCATTCCCATTTCACTGGCAGAAACGATGTCTGCATCACCATCACAATCCAAATCACCAGAGGCTATTGCAACTGGGTTTCTCTGTGCAGGGTATGTTTCGACGTGACTTGCACTGACGGCTGGAATCATCGATACAAAAATCGATCCAAGCATCAAGGTGACAAGTGCCAGACTGCGTGCGCGTGCTTTGTTCATATTATTCTCATGTGCTAACATGTTGACCACTCTACCCTTCCGTTATGACGACTCTATTCAATTGTTCCTCTCGCGTGCGCGTGACGTGCGCACATAAAATGGGCCGCAGTGCAACGAATTGGTGAGAAATAAACAGTTTAGCCGAATTGTGGCTGAATGGAGGTTGAATGAGTGTCAATAATATGTTCAATCAGCCTCTAACCAACGCGGACTCGGGCCATACCCAAATCGGCCTCCACCGTGCACTTTGACAAGCTTGCCAAGACGCCACATTCCCTCCAGCCAAAGTTCGAGTTCGGTTCCTGAACGCTCAAGTTGTTCACAAGCGGCACTGTCAATAACTGAAATTGGTAAAGCCGTGACTCCAAATTTCCTTACTGCGACTCGCATCAAACGTTGCAACCACGCCTCAGCAATTGGATCGGTGGAAACCTGTGACATGATTGGCTCAGGGTTGTCCATTTCGCTGATAATCTCAGACAATTCTTCTGCTGAAGGAGGACGTGGATGTTCGATACCCAATTTTTTCATCTCAGCATCTAAATCCATCTCTCCAATGACTCGACGAACAATCGGAATTCGACTCGGGTCAGGAGGCGGCCCTGGCAGAACTGTTTCCGCATCAGATTGTAGTAATACAGGCTCGCTATCGTCAGGGGTTTCTACTTCCGCCTCACTGTGATCTCCTTCGTGGTGGGTACGGCCTGTTGTTGCCATCGGCTGAACCCAGCCAACATCCACCAAACCCAGTTCTTCGCGGAGAGAATTTACCCATTCTGCATCGCCTTGAATGAGTACATCAACGTCTTCCTCAGGAACGCGAAAACGGAAACGAACCGGGCCCTTGAGTGTGGACATCGGAACCACTTGGTTCTGACCGGTCTTTGAACCACACGGCCCATAGGGCCGTAAAAAATTCGATTCAAGGGTGGACTAAATTACGCAGAACTGTTTGCAAAATACCGCCATTTCGGTAATACTCAACTTCGACAGGCGTATCCAAGCGAATTGTAGCATCAAAGTTGATTTGGGTGCCATCAACCTTTGTTGCAGTAACAACAATTGACCCCATGGGTGCAAGATTCGCACTTGCAGGAATGTCAAATGTTTCTGTGCCATCCAGGCCAAGTGATTCTGCATTTTCACCATCGGGAAATGTGAGTGGAAGTACACCCATCCCCACTAGATTTGAACGATGTATGCGCTCAAAGGATGTTGCGATTACCGCTTTAACACCGAGTAAGAGTGTGCCTTTAGCCGCCCAATCACGGCTACTACCTGTACCATATTGTTCCCCAGCGAGAACGACCAGTGGGGTACCTGCTTCTTGGTATTTCATCGATGCATCGTAAATGGATTCAACGGTATCTGAAGGGAAGTGTGTTGTCCAGCCACCCTCTGTACCTGGTGCAATTCTGTTTCGGATACGAACATTTGCAAATGTACCCCGCATCATGACCTCATGATTGCCTCTTCGACTTCCAAACGAATTGAAATCTCGAGGAGATACACCATTGTCAATCAGATATTTTCCAGCAGGTCCGGAATGAGGGAATGCGCCTGCGGGGCTGATGTGATCCGTAGTCACTGAATCACCTAAATTCAACAACACATGCGCGCCTTCAATGGAGGAAATCGGCTCGGGGGTGGGCTTTATTCCTTCAAAGAAGGATGGTAAGCGGACATAGGTACTCTCTGGTGCCCAGGGGTAGAGGTCACTCGCTTCGCTCGGGATGGAATCCCAACGTGGTTCACTCATCACAGTTGAATAACGATCATTGAACATTTCAGGTGTGATGGCTGCACTCATTACTTCACGGATCTCAGCATCTGTGGGCCAGATGTCTGCAAGCATCACGGGTTGACCGTCAGAATCTGTCCCAATTGGATCTTGTTCAAAATCAATGTCCAATGTCCCAGCTATCGCATACGCCACAACCAATGGGGGACTTGCGAGATAATTCGCTTTCACTTTTTGATGGACCCGCCCTTCGAAATTTCGATTCCCAGAAATTACAGAGCCGACGATGAGGTTTCCTTCATCCATTGCGGCTTCAATTTCAGGTTCCAGTGGGCCGGAATTGCCAATGCAAGTCGTGCACCCATATCCTACATTATGGAAACCCAATTCATTGAGATAAACGGTCAACCCCGCAGCATCGTAATATTCGGTGACAACACGACTCCCTGGTGCCAAACTAGGTTTGTTCCATGGAGCAACACGAAGGCCCCTTTGAACTGCATTTCTTGCTAGAATCCCAGCACCGAGCATGACGGATGGATTTGAGGTGTTTGTACAGGATGTAATGGCTGAAATCACAATGTCGCCATGCTTGAGATTGTAGGTTTGTCCATCAGACCCTATTACTTCGACTTGATGAGCGCTTTGAGATGATTCAATACCATGCCCTGAATGGCCCACTGGGGCAACTAAACTGTCGTGCCAATGTGATTTCATCGCTGACAAGTCAACACGATCTTGAGGGCGTTTTGGACCCGCCATTGCGGGCTCAACATCGCCCAAATCAAGGGATAGATTGGAAGTGAATTCAGGAGTCTCCGAATCTGGTGTGTAGAACATCCCTTGAGCACTCAAATATCGCTTGACATTTTCGATATGTTCTGAATCTCTCCCCGACAATCGCATGTATTCCAATGTGGTATCATCAACAGGGAAAAATCCGCATGTCGCACCATATTCAGGCGCCATGTTTGCAATGGTTGCACGGTCGGGAAGAGTCAGGGATGTGAGTCCTTGTCCATGGAACTCGACGAATTTGCTAACCACTCCATGCGCACGCAGCATTTCGACAATGCGCAAAGTCATGTCAGTCGCGGTAACACCAGGCCTCAATGTCCCGGTTAATTCGAATCCGACGACTTCGGGCAAGAGCATGTAAATTGGTTGACCGAGCATCACAGCTTCGGCTTCAATACCGCCCACTCCCCATCCAAGAACACCAAGTCCGTTGATCATCGTCGTGTGGCTATCTGTACCGACCAAAGAGTCGGGTATCCAAACACCATTTTCTTCGCGAGCGACGCTGGCAATCCATTCCAGATTGACTTGATGGACAATTCCTCGACCCGGTGGAACTGCACGGAAATTATCGAGACTTTGTTGACCCCATTTGAGGAACTGATAACGCTCCATATTTCGTTGATATTCAATCTCTAAATTACGTTCGCGTGCATCAGGGAAAAGACCTGATACATCGACTTGGACTGAATGGTCAATCACCAAATCAACGGGCACCTGAGGGTTGACCTTCTTTGGATCCCCACCCAATTCCACCATCGCGTCGCGTAGAGCGGCAATATCCACAACTGCAGGCACGCCCGTGAAGTCTTGCAGAATCACTCGGGACGGCATGAAAGGTATCTCCGCCGGAGTTTGAGTGGGGGACCAAGCCGCAATTCGTTTGACATCTTCTTCGGTCACAAGAAAACCATCGCACTTTCGCAACGCGGCTTCAAGCAAAACTCGGATTGTGCAGGGCAATTTGTTGAGTTGGCAGAGATTGGCGGATTCGAGTGCATGTAGGCTCGAATAATGCCCCACGTCCCCATTCGACATCTCAAATGTCGTCGCGGCAGAGAAGGGGTCTTCACTTGTCATGGCACGGCGACCAAGAGGTAATCCTTGAACATCACTCTCGAATTGGGTCGAAGGATGTCAACGAATTCAGGAAATAACGACGCTTTCCAGGGTGATTTGATTCACTGGCAAATCATTAGAGGAGTCTGTCGCTACTTCACTCATTTGAGTCACATATCCACAACCAGATGTGATCGTCCCAAAGACTGTGTGAACGCCATCAAGCCAATCGGGTATGCTATCCTCCGGTATGAGGAAAAATTGGCTACCACCCGTATCTGGACTGCTTGTTTTGGCCATCGAAATTACGCATGAATCGTGGAGAAGTCCATTGTCTGCTTCATCGGGAATGGTGAAGTCTGATTCTGACGAGCAAGTGACTGCAGAAATCTGTCCGTTACAATACCCGTAGAATTCAGCAGCGTAGCCACCCGTTCCATCGGAATTTTGGAAATCTCCACCTTGAATCATGAAATCATCAATTACACGATGGAAAATGGTACTATCATACTCGCCGCGTTGTGCCAATTTGACGAAATTGTCGACATGGATGGGGGCGTCTTCGCGATGCAAATCAATCGTTACGTTCACGGATTGACGCGATGAAGGATCATTTGAAGATTGGAACGAAATGGTCATGACTGCAATATCGTTTGTTTCCCCAGCCAATTGATCAGGGATGACCTTGAGGCCGACCAACACTAAACCGATGGCAACAACGATGCTGACAATTCCAAGGAATGTAGGTGCGCCATCGTCAATGAACATCGACATGCCGCCTGCACGGATACCCAAACCATCCATCTCTGAACGAAGACTGTTCAAGCCACGTCGGGCTTTCTTGTCATTGGGATTCGATTTGAGAGCACTCTCATAGTGGCCAACTGCATCTTTGAACAATTTCTTGTCATTGTTCGACTGACGAGCCTGCATGGCTTTGGCTTCACCAGCCAATCTCCATGTTTTCGATTCGCCTGCATCAGCATCCGCTTTACGCAATATTTCAAGGGCACCAGTTGGGTTTTCCAGTTTAATTTGCTTCTCAGCTTCGAGCCAGCCTTGCTCAATCTTCTTGGACACCATGCGCCCGCCGAGTCCGGCCTCCTTCAAAACCGCAGCGGAAGAGGCCTGAATATCAAAACATACCCTCACAACAAGAAAAACTTGGTCTAAATCGAATCACTGCGCCTCAAATCAATCAATGCTGAAAGAACGTATGACGCAGCAATGCCTATTATCGGCACGACTCGGGACTCACTTTACGCGCAAGGGGGGCTACGCCCCGCGGCCCTAGGAGACTATGTCACCGATGGAACGGATTGTCAACGATTTCCAGCTAAATATCGCTACAGCAAACGGAACAGGTTCACAATCTGCGAACTTGATTCTATTACACACCATGTTCAATATGGGAGTTCCAGTCAGTGGCAAGAATCTCTTTCCAAGTAATATCTCGGGATTGCCCACTTGGTATATCCTACGAGTCAGTGACCATGGTTACCAAGCACCTGGTGATCGTACCCACATTCAAATCATCATGAACAAAGCAACTTGGGATGATGATATTGCAAACTGTTTGCCTGGTACACTCATCCTATTCAACACGGATGTCAAGATGCCTGTTGAACGAGATGACTGCACAGTTATTGGAGTACCAATGACGAAAATGGCGCGTGGCCTGAATCCAAAATTGGCTAAAATGATTTCAAATATGATTTACGTAGGCCTTCTAGCCGAAATTCTCGGCCTAAATGATTCCGCCCTCGATGCGGCTTTGGCTCAACAATTCAAGGGCAAGGCGCGAGCGATTGAACTCAATTTGGAAGCGGTAGACCTCGGTCGAAACTTCATCAAAGAAAATATTGACATCGATGAAATTCCATTCCGAATCGAAACCCGTGATGTAGATGAAAATCTATTCTTGGTCGATGGCAATGAAGCGGTTGCACTCGGCAGCCATTACGGTGGTGTCGGTTTGTTGTCCTGGTATCCAATCACACCGAGCAGCAGTTTAGCAGAGGGGATTATCGCATACATTCCTGAACTTCGTGCTGATGAAGACGGTAACCACTACTGTGCTGTCGTTCAAGCTGAGGATGAATTGGCAGCAGCTGGCATGGTTGTTGGAGGTGGCTGGTCTGGAATTCGTGCAATGACTGCCACGAGTGGTCCTGGTATATCCCTGATGTCGGAATTTATTGGCCTCGCATATTTCGCTGAAATCCCTGGTGTCATTTGGGACGTCAATCGAACCGGACCTTCTACAGGATTGCCAACGCGAACACAACAAGGTGATCTCACAATGCTGTATGAGGCCAGCCACGGTGATACAACACACCCCGTTCTAATCCCTGGCAGCATGGAAGAGTGCTTTGAATACGGCTGGAAAGCCTTCGATATTGCCGAGCGTCTCCAAACCGTGGTCTTTGGTTTCAGTGACCTCGATTTGGGCATGAATAATTGGCCCTGCAAAGGTTTCGAATATCCTGAAACACCAATGGATCGTGGAAAGGTTCTACGGACACAGGCGGAATTGGATGCCATCGAAAACTACGGACGATACCGAGATGTCGATGGTGATGGAATTCCTTATCGCACACTCCCCGGTTCAGGCCTAGACCCCATCCTCTACCGTGGAACCGGACACGATGAAGATGGTATCTATTCGGAAAAACCCGAAGTTTACCAAGCCCTCATGATGCGTCTCAAGCGCAAAATGGACAATGCACGAACTTGGTTGCCACAGCCTGTTCTTCGTGAAGAAGTCGAGAAAGAAGTGGGCATCATCTACTATGGATCAATGGAGAATTCAATTCAGGAAATCGATGATATTCTGGAAGATGAAATTGGCCGTAAGGTCAGCCAATGCCGTGTTCGAAGCCTGCCACTCTCACCGGCTGTTGAACAATTTATTCGTGACCATGAAACAGTGATTGTACTCGAAATCAATCGCGATGGCCAACTCTATGGCATCCTGCGTAGAGAGTTGCCAAACGAACTTATTCCTAAAGTACACAGTGCTGCCTATTCTGATGGTATGCCACCACGTGCGCGTCACTATTCAGAATTAATCAAGACCGTACTGAAGGAGGTGGGTGAATGACCATCAAGCTGAATGTTATCGATTTGCCAAAGGACGACTATACGGGTGGAAAATCAACCCTTTGTCCCGGTTGTGGGCACGATCAAATTAGCAATGTCATCATCAATGCAGCTTGGGACAACGGTCTTCATCCAGAAAAATTGGCGAAGATGAGTGGAATTGGTTGCAGCAGCAAGACACCTGCTTACTTCCTTGGAAAATCACACGGATTCAATACCGTACACGGCCGAATGCCGGCGGTGACCACGGGTGCAGCCATGGGCAATCGTGGCCTCACGTTCCTCGCCGTCTCTGGTGATGGGGATTCAGCCAGTATTGGAATCGGACAATTCATTCATGCTGTCCGCCGAAATCTCGACATGGTCTACGTGCTTGAGAACAATGGTGTCTATGGCTTGACCAAGGGCCAATACAGCGCAACTGCGGTGAAGGGTAGTAAGAAGAAGAAGGGGCCTGCAAATGAGCATCAGCCTATCGATTTGTGCAAATTAGCCATCAACCTTGGATGCACATTTGTCGCTCGCTCATTTAGCGGTTCAAAGAAACAGCTGACCGCACTGATGAAGGCGGCAATGAGCCACAAGGGATTCGCACTCATCGACGTCATTTCTCCCTGTGTCACATTCAACAACAACGACGAGAGTTTGCGCTCATACACCTACGTCAAAGACAACGATGTTGAGTTGCACGCTTACGACTACATCCCCACACAAACACCGATTGAATCAGCAGCTGCTCCAGATGGAGAATTCCATGATATTACCCTGTTTGATGGTAGTACTCTCCGCTTGGAAACCATTGGTTCAGATCATGACCCAAGCGATGCCATGGCGGCTCTGAATGCACTTCACAAGGCTGAATCGGAAGACAAGCACGTAACAGGATTGCTTTACTTTGATCCGACCAAAGCCACTGCTACTGAAGATCAGTGTCTGGTCGAAACACCACTTTCTGAAGTTGATGACAGTACCATGCGCCCAAGCGCTGCTAGTCTGGATACACTGAATGCTCGCTTCCGTGGCAAGGCTTGAGAGCGTATCCCCTCTGCGCGTAGTGTGCGCGCAACAGCCTTTCTCCTCGTTTTGTTGATGCTTGTGCCTTTGGCACACGCACAAAACTTAGGAGAAGCCCTGCAAGAATGCCCTGGCACAATGACTGGCAGTACACAGCCACAGCAAATCCATCTGCAGATGACTGATGATGCGACAGTGATGAATGTCGTTTGGGCTACGGAAGGGCGCTCAATGGGCGAAGTCGAATGGAATGGGCAAACAGCCCCTAGTTCAGATTACTGTTACAATCACGACATGGCTTTCCACATGGCCTCGATGACTGGACTCGTACCTGGCGAAGAAGTGACCTATCGTGTCAATAACGGAGGAGATTGGTCAGATGAATTCGCGTTCACCCCAATCGATTCATCCGCTGATCATTTTGAGTGGATTTCGATTGGGGACCACGGTGATTCCAGTGAAGCAATGGATGTCAGTGAAGCAATTATCGCCGATAATAAGGCTCAGATGGTGACTGTTTCAGGAGATATCGCATACGCGGATGGTGAACAATCAGCTTGGGACAATTGGTTTAACTTCCAGCAAGACAGTATGACAAGTATTCCTTGGGTGACTGCTGTTGGAAATCATGAAAATGAACCAGGTTATGGATTCACACCTTACGAACATCGCTTCGATTCAGATGGGCAAATTGAATCTGAAACATTCTGGTACAGTCGAAATGTTCCAGGCATCCACATGGTCTTCATGTCGACCGAACACGATTACACCTCAGGCAGTACTCAGTATTCTTGGCTTGAACAGGATCTTAGTTCGGTCAATCGGGATGTGACACCATTCGTCATTGTGTATGGACACAAACCGATGTATTCCAGTAACAGTTACCACGGCTCAGAAGTTGAACTCAGGGCAGCACTTGAAACGCTATACGTGGAACAAGGAGTGGATTTGGTGATTGCGGGGCACGACCATTTCTATGAGCGAACTTGGCCTGTCGCTGGAGAAACTGTGGTGACCAATGGTATGGATGATCGCTTCGCTAGAGGATATGCCCCCATACATCTCGTCATCGGAATCGCTGGACGTTCCGCATACGAAGAGTTGGATGAACCTCAACCAGAGTGGAGTGCCTTTCGCGAAAACAGCACCTATGGATGGACCCGGTTGGTGTATGATGGGGATGCGAGAGAAATTTCATTCACACATTACCGAATTGATGGAACGATTGGTGATCAGTTCATCTTGCAAGAAGCACCGTTGACGAGTAATACTGGTGATGGATTCCTAGGCGTCCCCGGATTTGGAACCTTGTTGCCAATTATGGCCATGTTTGGTGCTGCTATACGGCGGTTGCGTTGAAATACGGGCGTCCAATCGCAGGCTTGCTTAGGCCCTTGGTGTAGCGGTCCATCATGTGGGGTTCTGGATCCCACGACCCTGGTTCGAATCCGGGAGGGCCTACTTCCGCTGCAATTGCAATTACTCGTTTGCTTCGTGCAAAATCCACAACCGGGTTTCTTGATTACGTTTGTACCATGTGCCACTGCCCACGGGTTCTTCCAACCATTCTTCACCCTCATTCCAAACCCCATCCATATACGGATCAGGACCGGTCGCCAAATCAAATACAGCCTCATCTGGAATTACAGGTGTATGGATTTGTGGAGGTTTTCCTTTGCGCATCATGTTGAGGGCGAGTATCGAAAACAGAGCAACCAAGAATATGGCAGCAAGTGCGACGCCTCCTTCCATCAAAATCGAATCCGTTTGCGAACCCGTTTCGATTCCAATGAATGAATCACAACCATCTGGAATATTGTCCATGTCCTCATCAATAGCATCATCGTGTCCATTACATGCATCCGCAAAGTCAGCTCGACCATCACCATCTGAATCAATCAATGAATCGCAGCCGTCCGAAATTCCATCTTGGTCCATGTCGATGAAGTCATCGAAACCGGGACACTGATCATCAACATCCGCAATATCATCGTAATCACTGTCCACGATGACATCGCACGCGTCCGGATATCCGTCTGCATCTACATCGATGGTATCATTGTGACCAAAACAGCGGTCTTCTCCATCTGGAACACCGTCACCATCAGTGTCGATTGCGTCATCACAACCATCGGGAATCCCATCATTATCGACGTCGATGATATCATCGAAATCGGGACATTTGTCAACGGAATCTGAGACACCATCGCCATCTGTATCACGCTGGCTGTCACTGCAACCATCTGTGTAAACAGATTCACCTTCAGGTGTATTGGGGCAATAATCAGAATTGTCCATGATTCCGTCGTTGTCTGAATCGGTAGTACTACCAGCTTCTCTTTGTTCCTCACTGCACCCATCTGTGAAAATGTCCACATCTGATGGAGTCCCTTGGCAGAGGTCATCGTCGTCGAAGACACCATCGCCGTCGGTGTCAACAATCAGATGTAGTAAATCGTCCATCGCCGTTGCAATTCGTGTATCCCATCGTGCAGCGTGTTCACGCAAACCCGCCTCGTTGAAATGAATTGTATCATAGCGCCAATCTGTTCCATTGAGGTCATCTGTGTAAGGACCTGCGAAGGTCAATGGATCGGCATCGATGACTGCATTCTGTCCACCTACAACCCATCCCATCTTGACGGGGTCCCCATTGGGAACAAAACCAACTCGTGCGAGGAACCAAGGAATCTCGACACCGGTGTGCGCACGGCTACCCAAAACCACAGCAGCCATCATTTCAGCATAATCTTCAATCGTCGTCCCACCTGCATTGCTTTCACCCTGGTGCCAAAGAATGGCTCTTGCACCACTGGGTTGTACTGCATCAAGGGCATCGATAATACGAGGGAATAGGTCGTTTTCAGCAGGTACCCAACGATCTACTTTCGTTCCACCGTAACCCACGGATAGGAAGCCTATCGGGACATCATATCGGTTTGCAAGTAAATCACCCAATACCGGCCATGGTGAACCGCTTGCTCCTGTTGCTGCAGGTTGTGGATCATGTCCAAAACGCCAACCATCAGAACCCCAAGTACTGACACGCGGATCGGTGGGGGTTAGAGGATATTCACCGTGATTGGCTGAATTGGATTGTCCTGCGACGATGAAAACTTCTCCAACGCCGACAGGCTCAACTATCACAGTGTCTACATGAATTTCCTCATAGATAAATCGGAACTCAAGGCGGTGCCACCCAGTTGGAACTTCAATCGTTCCGTAAAAAGATGAGCCGATTGGAACCGTGACAAAAACCCACTCAGAAGGACTCCCGTTGTCCAATGAAGTGTATCTACCTTCGATTAAATCAACGGTGAGTTCAGTTGTACCTGATACGGGAAAAACGCCCATACTGTATTCGTCTCTCTGGACAATTTGATGGGAATCAGGAGATTCCAAATCGACCATGAGGCCCGTTGGCGTGGGTCCGGGTCGAACCATTATTGTCAACGTTTTAATTTCATAACCACCACTGTTCTGAGCAAATGTCCAGTCGGGATTGCCTCCTGAATCAGGATTGTTTCCAATTCCTAAATCATCGCCCAGCCCCCCACTAGCATAACCCCATGCATTGTAGGAAAACAGAGATTCCCCGGATTCATAATCATGAATTTGCATACTACCGTATCCTGCCGTATCAACACCGCTTTGAACATCACCATAATCAAACAATGATTCATTTGCATTGGGCACTGAATAGCCGTTGTTAGCAGCGTAATTGGTCCCCCAAAATTCGATGGCGCCTGTATCTATCGTGCCCAATCCTGTAAGGTTAGGGTGGTTGGATTCGATGTTCACATCATCGATCAATTGCTTGTATAAGACACCAGAATCAAAGGTTGGAATGCCAATTTCATCTGCATGTACGGTGAGACTTGGGAAGGAAACAAACACCCAGATTCGTTCGGCCCCTGGTTGCTGTAATTCCAAGTGATATGCAACGCGATC
>JAQXFF010000285.1 GCA_029250425.1 Candidatus Thalassarchaeaceae archaeon
GTGCGGACAAGCCACGGACGTTGAATCCAACGTTGTCGCCAGGCTCAGCCTTGTCGACCATCGTGTGGTGCATCTCGATGCTCTTGACCTCAGCCGACTTTTGGCTAGGGTTGAACACAACTGTCTTTCCAGCGTTGAGAATACCAGTTTCAATCTTACCAACAGGCACTGTACCAATACCGCTGATCTTGTAAACATCCTGAATTGGAAGTCGTAGAGGGCGGTCGGTTGGCTTTGGACCCATTTCGATACCATCGATACACTCGAAGAGTGTTGGTCCGTTGTACCAGCTCATGTTGTCGCTCTTATTGTACAGGTTTTCACCATTGAAAGACGAGCAAGGCACCATTGGCACATCAGCTGGATTAAAGCCAGCCATCTTGAGTAGATTGCTAACTTCTTCCTTGACGCTGTTGAACTTGTCTTCACTGTAATCGACACCAGAGATATCCATCTTGTTGATGTTGACGATAAGTTGCTTGACACCCAATACGCGCGCGAGGAAAGCGTGTTCCTTGGTCTGCGCGTTGACACCGTCGTTTGCTGCAACACAGAGAACTGCGGCGTCAGCTTGACTGGTACCAGTAATCATGTTCTTCACGAAGTCACGGTGACCTGGTGCATCAATGATTGTGAAGTAGTACTTTGGTGTGAACAATTCCTTGTGAGCAACGTCGATCGTGATTCCACGCTCGCGTTCTTCCTTCAGACCATCCATCACGTATGCGAGACCGAATCCTGCTTTGCCCATCTCGGCAGCAAGCTTTTCGTTCTTTTCGATTACGTGTTCTTCGATGTGGCCAGTGTCGAGTAGTAAACGACCAACTGTGGTCGATTTACCGTGGTCAACGTGACCTACGAATACAATGTTTAGGTGCGGCTTTTTCTTATCTTCCCACTGAGATCCCATGTTGAGTCCTTCCTTTGAGCGTCCCGCCGACAAAACTCCTCTATATGAAGGCATCCTTCCCAATTGAATAGATGGACTCACGCTCAAATGAGATACTGATGCGCCAAAACTGATTATTTGTACTCTAACATGATGATAAATGACTTCACAGTAGTGTCGTGAGCCTTTTCATTGACCAAATCAACAGTCCATTCGCCATCTCCATGGTTTCTGAAATGCTGTGTGCTGAGGCGAAGTTCGACACAACGATCCTCATCTTCATCACAATCTCCGGCTGTTCTCTGCTCATTATCGAGATATGTTGAATTTGCAACCTCTTCCGTCTCTGAATCTGATTGAGAGCCATTGAATACGTAAGCATCGAGTCTGTTGGAACAGCCAGTTTGTTCGGAACAGGTTCCTGCTGGCCAATCATCGTCCAGTTTTGGATAAGTAAACTGAATTTTGAGATAACGGATTGTGTTGCCTGAACCCTGATGGTAGGTGATTGGAAACTCAAATGTCACAGTACCTGAACCAGAAGTCCCATTCCCATCGATTGTAAATTCAGCCCATGCGCCCCTGTAATTGACAAAGACATTCATGTCCATGGTAGAGACAAAACCTTGGTTGTCAGTGACGCTGAGTTGAATTTCATATTCGCCAGGTGCGACGTTTGTCCATTCAGTATTCTCACCAGTCAAATCCACATCATTGTCTAAATCACCATCGCCATCGCTATCGAAACTCGTATCCAAATCCCATTCGTAATCAGTCAAGTATGAACTGGAATCCCCTGCAGCAGAAACTGATCCATCCAGATATATCGTAGTGGTTGAATCCACAATGTCATCGCTAGTTTCTATTTCTTCTTCACAAATCCAAGCGAGAATGAATGTCCCTGCTGGTGGATTATCGCCCGTGCAATCGTCGTCTTTGTAATATTGAATGTCGGCTGTGGGTAAGGCTGCATCGGCAGATGCAACCATAATACTCTTTGTTTCAAAGTCAGTCATAT
>JAQXFF010000317.1 GCA_029250425.1 Candidatus Thalassarchaeaceae archaeon
ATAGTACGGAAGTTTTGCCAGTCCATCGACATCCACGCAATGGCATTGTTCAGAGTCGGTGGTAGAGAACCATTGTACTCTGGGGCTGTAACAATCCACGCGTCAGCCTCGGTCATTGATGCGACTAATTTTGATATGTCCGGCACACTTTCTGGATCCTTGGAACGTGAAATGGTGAACATGGGCAAGTCGATTTCGGCCAAGTCGACCACTTCTGTAATGTGTCCTTTTGCCGTAGCAGTTGTCGCAAAAACATCTGCAAGTTCGCGGTTGGTTCCAGAAGTTGCGGTGATTATCAAGATGTTAGCCATGGCACCGCGAGTCGCATCAGATTTTTGAAGTTGTGCGAGTCAATCCGCCTTATGGATTACAACCGTAGACAGCGAATGCTTATGCGTAGAACGCGGGCGTCAGAATATGGGTCAAGAGTCATGCCGGAGCACGGACACATCGTTTGCCCTCATTGTGAAGCCCAATTAGAGGGGGCTGAAGCAACATGCCCTGCTTGTTCAGGACCACTCTTCGGGATTGCCCCAATTTCCTCTCAAAATAATACCGAAACTCCAGAATCTGGAGTGACGACCATCGACAATGTTGCAGTCCCAACATATACACCACCACCTGTTAAAGAGCAAATTCCCCCTGAAGTTTCCCTAATTAACGAAGTGGAATTGCCACAAGATTTGACTGCTGAAGATCTAGTACAACGTGGTGAAATGCTGGGAATCGAGGGGCGACATGGCGAAGCACTGAGCCTATTCAATCAAGCTATTTCGATGAATCCTAATGACCACATGGCTTGGTTCAATCGTGGCGTAATGAGTGAATCGACAGGTGATGTGCAAGATGCAGTTAAATCATTCCGAATCGCACTTGATAACAACCCTGGACACGGCGCCGCGAGTGCTAATTTGGCCGTACTTCTACAGAGACTTGGACATCATGCAGATGCCGTGCAACATGCGCAGAATGGTTTGATTGCATTCCCTGGACACCCTGCCTTACTCGAAATTGTCAATTCTGCAGGTGCGACCGTACCTGTAACACCGATTGCGATCGATGAACCAGATGAAGAAGTTGTAACTGAAGAAATCGTCAGCGCCCCTGAACAGGCTTGGGCGGAACCACTAGGCGCAGTCAAAACAATGGATGCTCCTCTGGCAGCACCTCCAACCGAAACACCTGCTGAACCACCAATTGAGCAGATTGACCTTGACCTCGATGCATTGGCAGAAAGCGCTACAGATATGATTCGACAAGGTGATGCAGCCGGTGCACTTGAATCCCTAAGGGCGCACTTACCCGAAGCGGCCGCTGAACACCCTGGCTGTTGGCGTGTTGCTGCGGGTGCAATGGCACGTTTGGAACTCGCCGATGCGGCAATTAATGCCTTTGAATACGCTTTAGATTTGAATCCTGACGATGCGTCAACTTGGTTCAACTTGGGAACATTACGCCGTCGTAATGGCGATCTAAATGGTGCACTTACTTCCTTCCAAAAAGCTACCAATCTCGACCCAGATTATGTCAAAGCAACGAATGGTGTAGCCTTAGCGGCCATGGAACTTGGGCAAATCGAAGTGTCACTTAATGGATTCAGAACCTTGCTTGCTCTCGAACCATCCCATACAAGTGCATCGACATTTGCTGAATTACTGATTGATTTAGCCGAAGGTGAGGGGCGTGTCCTCGAATTGGATGCGACATTGCCGCGCACCCTACCTGAAGGACCTGACATGGCAAGGGAGGCATTGCATTACTTACCTGAAGAAGAAATTCAACTACGTGCACGTGCCAATAGCATTGCAGGTGAACATGCTGTATCTGTAACACTGTGGAAGGGATTGTTAGAATCAAACAAAGAAGACGCTGAACTATGGTTGGGACTTGCTCGCTCACTGAGTGCAGCAGGCAGTGAAGACAAAGCCACTGCCTGTCGTGAAAAAGCGAGAGGGTTGGGGGCCGAAGTCGCAGAGCCGGTGGCA
Source organism: Candidatus Thalassarchaeaceae archaeon (assembly GCA_029250425.1). Lineage (GTDB taxonomy): Archaea > Thermoplasmatota > Poseidoniia > Poseidoniales > Thalassarchaeaceae > MGIIb-P. Next base: position 1,986 of record JAQXFF010000317.1, read on the forward strand.
CAAACAATGGTGGTGGAGGAAACGCCACTTCAACCTGAAGCCGATTCCCTCACCCAAATGACCGTAGCCGCGGAAGAAGAGGATCCTTGGGCTGCTTTCTCGCGCGATGACGCAGAAGAATCCGTAGAAGAACCTCAAATTACAACCGAAGAAATCATCGCTCATGAAGCGGCCTTAGACACCGTACAGGAGCCCGAAAAAATCGTTTTTGAGCCTGTCAGCGAGGAAGTGGATTTGGCTGCTGCTGCTTTGGAGGCCCAAGCTGGAATCATGGAGGAGCATGAAGTTCAAGC
>JAQXFF010000319.1 GCA_029250425.1 Candidatus Thalassarchaeaceae archaeon
GGTCGTGTAACACGAAAGGTAATTTCTCAGCCCAAGCATCAAATTCTAACTGGTGAACCTTGACGCCATCATCGACCCCTCGTGTAATGCCTAGGAATGATACAATGCTTCCACAACCTTCGGTGACCATTTTCGATCTCAATATCTCGGGGTCAAGAGATTGTGGAGCTTCTTCAATCAATATTTGGCCCATCTCAATGACTCCTCGCTCAGGTTCAATTGCAAATTCACGGCTTGTGTTCATGAGGATTCCGCATAATCGGCTAAATACTCTAACACAAGGCCCATTCATGGGCGATGCATTTCGGGTGACGGCAACACCGGGCCTTGTGCCAGCTCTCCAGTCGGGTCCAACTCATGACCGACCCATTTTCGATGGTACAAAATTGAACGTTCTAGATGACTTGTGTGTCGGTTGTTCATACTGCTTGATGGCCTGTAACGATGACGCTCTAATCGTCGAAGGTTTGTGTGAAGTGATTCATGACAATTGTACTGATTGCTTACGCTGCTTGCTGTGGTGTCCTACGGGCGCCCTTGTCTATTCGTGAGGCCGAGATATGACTGAAAAGAAACGAGTCGTTGTGGTTGGCAGTGGCATTGGTGGTTTGACTTCAGCAGTCAAACTTGCCCACACTGGCAAATACGATGTCCAAGTCTACGAGCGCCTCTCTTTTGCAGGGGGTCGATTCACGCAACATGACCATGATGGATATGCCATACCCACAGGTGCTGTGCACATGGTACCTCATGGTATGAAAGGGCCATTTTCCAAAATGATATTGGGTAAACGCAGCAAAGGAGGGCTAGACCTTGGGCGCCACGGTGTTGAATTTCTTCCGTCAATGAAGTTTGCTTGCCGCAATATAGACGGGGTCCACCAAGGTTCCAATGGGCCGATGGAAATCATGCGTTGGTTTCCATTCAAAGACACACTGAACCTTCCCCGTTTACTTCTTGCGCGTGCGAAAAAATCTGCAGGTCCTGCAGAAACTCTCGATGGTGAAACATGGATGCGACAGAGGTTCTCAGATCCCTTCGTTGATTTCTTGGATGCCTTCATTAATTTCGCCGCAAGTGTACGGTTCTATCAGATGCCTGCATCGGCAACAATTCGAATGATTCAGAACAGTTTTTGGTCTGATCGACCACATGTTCCGAAAGGTGGTTGCAAGTCAATTATTGATGCTCTTCGCAAGGAACTCAAACAACATGACGGTCGCCTCAAACTTAGTCATGAAGTAACTGAGATTATCCCTGGGGATGAAGAGGCTGCGACCAAAGGGCACCGTTTTGCTGTAGGCATTCGCCGCCGAGGACGAGAGGATGCAACTTGGATTGGCGCAGATGCGCTCATTCATAATGGTGGGCATCCAAATCTTCTTGATACCTTGTCAGATGATTTTCATGTTGACACAGAAATACGCAATCAAATTAACAACACACAAGCCGCTGGTGGCATTGGTTTTGTTTTCGGATTGGATGAGGACATTCCACATCAAGATAGTGGGGTTACGATGCTCCCTGGCCTCAGCCGAGTAGGCGGCTATGTGATTCCAACGTTCTCGGATCCTTCATTGGCTCCAAAGGGTCGTCACATGATGATCACACACCAGTACGTCCCTAAATCAGATATCAAAGCCGAAATCAAACGGGGTCGCGAGGAATTATACTCGGCTTTACCTTGGTTGGAAAAACACGGTGAAGAAATTGCCGTACATTCCTATCATCGCAATTGGCCTTGCAATCGTACACCCCAAGGTTCTGAACTTCCGAGTGACGTTGGCGTTGACGGCATTCGATTGGTAGGGGATGGGGTCAAAGGTCATGGTTGGATGATGATTGAAGGTGTAACATCTAATGTTCCAAACGCAGTTGCTGGAATTGAAAAATCTCTTCGCCCTAATTCGAATTAGGACAAGTTCTAGCATTGTGCCCTGAATCTCCACAGGTACTACACAGACGAGTTCCGCGCATTGCGTTTCTTCGGTCACGTTTTTTCGCAGCAATTGGATTGATGGATGGACACGTGCGAAGATTATGACCTTCTTTTTTACAAAATGAACAGATTCGAACCCCTTCCTCTCTGCGTTTTCTTTTGACTATTTTTTCTGGATGTAATATTGGGCAAGTCTGAATATTGTGGCCAGTTCCTTCACATTGTGAACAAAACCTCTGGCCTTTACCGCGTTTTTTCTTCTTCTTTTTGGGATGAAGTATTGTGCAGGTTCGCGTATTGTGCCCCACGCCTCCACAGGCGCTACACACGCGCCGTCCATCTTTCCGGGCTATCACCTCTCGTTTTTTTCGACGGGCGGCTCCTGTTGGATTCATTTCCGGACAGGTCCGCGTATTGTGTCCATGATCTCCACATTTCGTGCAGGATCTGGTGAACCGATTTCTTTCGCGAACAATTCTTCGCACGGCTGCTTCGGGATTGACATTGGAACATGTTCTCACATTGTGCCCAAATTGGCCGCAAGAAGCACAGGTCCTCCCTATTTTCGCCACGTAGTCACTTACACTGTTCGATTTATGATGCTATTGTAATATTGAAAATTATTGATTATTGACGATGCACCACCAACGGTGGTTTGAAGGATGTTCGTGATATCCCACGTGTATGGACAAAGCACTCCTTGAAGCCACAGCAGCAGCACTGGTCGCACCTGGCAAGGGAATCCTCGCAGCGGATGAGAGCAATGGAACGATGTCAAAACGCCTCGAAGGCGTTGGCCTTGAATCTAGTGAAGAAGCACGTCGTGCTTACCGAGCAAACCTGTTTGCAACACCTGGCTGTGAATCGGCAATCAGCGGGGTCATCCTCTACGACGAAACCATCCGACAGAACATGGATGATGGAACTCCCATCCCCGACTACCTCACATCCCGCGGAATCATCCCTGGAATAAAAGTCGACACAGGTACGATTGATCTCGATGGTTATCCTGGTGAGAAGGTCACCAAGGGTATTGAGGCTGAACCAGATAATGGCTGGTTGGACTTGGGTACACGTTGTACAGAGTATTTTGACATGGGTGCACGTTTTGCAAAATGGCGCGCTGTCATAACAATTGGACAAGGGATGCCCAGCGATACATGCATCCGTGCCAACGCAGATGCACTGGCTCATTATGCCCGAATTTGTCAAGATTCAGGCCTTGTTCCAATTATCGAACCAGAAGTGCTGATGAGTGGAACACACACCGATCAAGAATGTCTAGAAGCCACCAGTAGAATTCTTGTTCAGACATGGGAATATTGTATGAATCACTACGGTGTCCATTTGCCGGGTGCACTCCTGAAGCCAAACATGATTATTGCCGGCGACGATTGCCCTAATCAATTGAGCCGCGAAGAAGTGGCCCGTAAGACTGTGGAATGCTTGACAAGCCACAGTGGGGGAACTGGGCTGGGTGGTGTTGTATTCCTTTCAGGTGGACAATCTGATGAGGATGCTACGGATCATCTCAATCTGATGAATGCTATGGGTGTAGATCATCCATGGGAACTTTCGTATTCGTATGGTCGTGCACTACAAGCAGCTGCCCTCAAGGCGTGGGCGGAAGAAGGTGCAGAGGCCAGTCAAGCAGCTTTCGCTCACCGTGCAAAGATGAATTCACTTGCCCGTAGTGGCGATTGGAATATCAGTTTGGAGTAAGTTCCAATCTGAAACAAAAAAATGCCGAGTCACCCAGGGCCGAAGCCCCGGGTGCCCGGCATGTGTGTTATCTGGAATCAGCGTCGGTCGCGATCCATGAGGATGGGTCCTTCGCCATCCCACTCGGGATAGTTGTCAGAGACCCAGATGCGGGTTGCCCACTCGCAGATGTCGTATCCACCGGAAAGAATGCCGGAGCGCTTGATGTATCCGACCTTGACGATATCCTTGTCCTTACTGAGAACATTGCCGAGCTGCTGACTGGTTGTGCCATGTCGCATTGTGCTGTTGATGTGTTCTAGGATTTCAGCTGTGTTTCGTGGGCGTTCCGCTAAGAATGCCTTGATCTTCTCTCGAATTCGTACTGTCTTCATTGTTTTTCCTCCTTTTTCAATTGATTTTCTTCGGCGGCACTCTACTTCCGGTGTGGGCGTCTGCGCCGTCTGTTACGAGCGATTGCTGTCGTTCATATAACCGTAACGGCGACATTTTCAATTTAGTTACGTAAAGATACGGAAAAATGCACATTAAGTAGGGGTTCTCCGACTTACAATTGAACTAGATGTAATATTCCAGTGGAAATGCGTAAGTAAAAGTAACAAAAGGAATTATTGAAGTATAAGCACCTGCTGGACTCGGCTGGGAACGCTTCAGATAGTGTCAATTGTGTGATTAGGTATGTCAGAGGATATCGGTGTCGAAGAAGAGCAACAGGACGCTGTTCCATTGCCTGTGAAGCGCATTCGAAGTGGTGTTCGTCGCCGAATTATGGAATGCTTAACTGAAGGACGTGCCACAGTTACCCAAATTTCAACTTCAACAAACATACGATTGCCACACACTTCAGCCGAACTGAAACGCCTTCGAAAAGAAGGTTTGGTTTTTTCAGATGATGAAACCGGTTCCAGAGGTGCATGCTTGGCACTTTCAGCGAGAGGGTGGGAAACATTCCGCGCCGACGAAATTGCACGAATTAGTGATCTGGACGATGAACCACCACCAGTTGGCGCCTTGGGGCGTTTGATTTCAGTATCTGAAAACAATCTTCTCATTGCGTTTGTCGGTTGGCCGAACGAAGGGCCCATCGCAATTCCCAATCGACCACTTGATCCCAATCGGAATTATTCTACTGATGATGTTTGGACATGGATTGAACCACGTGAGCGAAAACCAAGGTGGATGAGTTCAGATACATATCAACCCACATCCCCCCCTCTTCGTGAAATTAATCGCAGCAACATTGCTGCATGGGGAGCTGAACCTAAAGTAATTGGATTGCAGCGATTTAGGTTGGTTGATGATTCTCAACCACTCCAACTGTCCAGTGGTTCATGGTTTGGACAATTGGAAGATCTCCAACAAGCAAATTTGCCCAATCGAATTCCAGAAGGTAATCTTTGGAGGTTGGGCACATTGGCAATTGAGGGCCCTGTCATTAGAATGGACTCGCCTCTGCTTGCACTTGGGCTTGACCGTATGAGTAGGGAGGCACTGCTTGGCGCAGCCTCTCCAAATGCGGTTACCCTTGCACCTCGAAGAAAATTTGATGTTGAAACACGTAGCATACCGTTCGATGTATTAGAAGCGTGGATGAAAATCGCACACCCGCGTCTTCCCGTTAGTGAGAGAATCGAACGATTACGCCTTCTTAGGGACGAATTAATGTCCTCAGTTGAATCGAAAAGTCGCCGCAAAGTTGACGATGCAACGTGGAGAAGATTTCGCAAACACTGGGGTCATGCAACGTGGTCCGCAATTCCTCTAACAGCAGGGGATTGGATTGACACAAGTACACTTTCCAATCAAGCTGAAAAATCTTTGATTGAGTGGTCACTTGAGCAACCAAGTATTGAGTTGGTTATTGAAGTTCGATTGTCTAGTCAAACAGTATTCCCCCCTTCTCGTTTACCCGAGAATGTTCGATTGGTTGTTTCTTCACAATGGCATCAATCACCTGTTGCCAACTTTATCGAACCTCACCCTGTACTACCGGCGATGTGGTCACGCTTGTCATTGCTTGACGGTCCAATAGTTCCCGTCAACCTCTTACCAGCAACATCTACAGAAGTTCTTGCAGATGATATCAATTGGGTTGCACCACAAAGAGCAATGGATGTAGAGTTCGCAAAACAATCACTAGGTGGAAAACCTGAAGGTAGCCTCCTCCCGAATATACAACCTGATGCCGATGCTGATTTGTTGTTACGAGCAGCAGTCCTCAGTTACCCATTGGGTGATTCTGAATGGGCCAATAGAATGGAATCACAGCACCCCCTCATTGCTTGGATTGCTTCAACTCCAGCAGATCGTTGGTCTAGATGGGAACGTATTGGTGCGATATTGGGCGATGAATGGATTGGGCTGATGAAATCAACCGATGTGCCGAACGAAGCACTCAGCAAGGCTGCAATTAATACCCCCTTTGATTGGTATCAGAATTTTGTTGTACATGTTCGAAATCAATTACGGGTGGATCCGGAATTGGCTCATAATTTGCGCAACTCTTCACAAACCAGTCATTCTGAAGAGACTGCATGGATCGCCCATATTATGTTGGCAGAAGTGGCTTGGTTGCCATCTGAAGTCCAATCCGACCTCACATCATGGGGTTTTGATCGATTCTTAGAGAATCCACCTGACCGATGTTCTGCTGTTATTTCAGGGATTGATTGGCTTGCAAATCAATATCCTGAGCGCATGCTTTCTGAATCAGAAGATTGGCGTTTACAGGCTCGTTCCATTGGTTTCTCAAAACCGCAAGACCATGATTTACATCTCTGGGCTATATTGGACGATTGGTATAGGACCGGAAATAGACCTCATTCATCGATTATGGCACTTATTTCGAAAAGACTGCCTGAAGAATGGTGGGCCCCTGTATCCGAAATTATCCTCACATCACTTTCGGATGATGCCGAGGGTGTCTCAATGATTACTGAAATGGATATCGCTTGGCCATCTCTCATTCTTCGACCTGAAGGAGAAATCCATCGTATTCCAGGTGACTCATCTATACAACATGGCGGCGTTCGTCGAACTCTACTTGCGCGTTTAGATCGTCTTTCAGAACATGAACATTGGTCAGAGGAATTACCAGGGGGGCGAATGATAAGGGATCTGAGTGAAGCACTTCGTTCCGCAAGGGAACTTTCACCACCCAATTTTGGAATAACTCATCCTATGGTCCGATGGTTGGCCATCCCTGTTCATCGTTGGCCTCCAAAGGAAGTCATTCAAATGTCAAGTGGTGATGCTAGAATTACTGGACGCCTCGCCAAAATGCTGTCTGGATGGCATGCGGAATTGTCTAGGAATCCAATGGACATTTGATTCAATGAATTCAATAGTCTCCACCGTTTCCGCTAGTTTACCCGGCTGCAACACCGCTGTGAGCCCTCCCGTCGCCGGGTTGGAGCGATGAGCAGTGGCACCAAAGCCGGGCCTAACCCACCCCATCGAAGACCGGCTGGACCCCTCGGGGAATGAAACGTCGGTGCAAGCGGGTGGGCAACGAACCGGGTTATGGGTCCCCAGAGGACGAGAGGATGATTCATGGGACAACCCCCCGGTCCGACACATGCCCTGGGGCTGGGTCAGGATCACGAGCTACGGCGATGAAATGGTCCGTTACGCCCCGGGGCACACTTTCTCTTCCGCCGGATTGAAAGACTGTGGACCGCCACGAATCAATTGATGAGAGCAACCCTCTGTCTTGTCGGTGGAACATTCGATTGTTTTCATGCGGGCCATCAAGCCTTACTTCAGGGCGCCCTCGATTGTGATTCTGTCGAGGTTTGGGTGACTTCTGATGCCATTGCTGCAGAGAAAGACCCTCGTATCAAACCTCTAACAGAACGTCAGCAGGCTATACTGGATTGGGCAAATGGTCGTTCATTATCCACTTTCACGTTAGAAGATTCATTGGGTCCAGCCCCAACCAGATCAGATGCTACACATATTGTATGTACACCTGAAACACTCTCAAATTGTGAAAGAATCAATCGAATGCGAATCGATGAAGATTTGAATCCGCTGGAAATCATTCAAGTTACCCATGTTCTTGCCCAAGACGGCGAACCTATCTCTTCCTCACGAATTCGTCAAGGAAGTATCGATCGTGAGGGCGAACCGTGGATTCGTGAAACAGATCTCCAACAAGCCGTTCACATGCCTACAAATCTTGATTCAGAATTGAAAGAACCGATGGGCACATTGTTCCCTGGTCCTGAGGACACCCCAGAGGTCGCAATCCAAGCTGCTGTTGAGGCCATTCCAGCGTTTTCACCGTGTTTGGTTGCCGTGGGCGATGTCACTGTGAACGCTTTGTTGGAAACAGGTTGGGTTCCAGATGTGGGCATTGTCGATGGTCTCACCAAGCGTACTGAGTGGGATGGTGAATTGGACACCTCGTCTTTTGTGGGTCAACTTACATGTGAAAATCCGGCAGGTCAACTTACCCCCGATTTGCTAGAATGTGCAGATTTAGCACTTGAGTTTGCATTTTCAGAGGAAGGCGGTCCCATTTTACTCGAGGTCGAAGGAGAGGAAGATCTTGCACCTATTCTCGTTCATCTTCTTGCTCCACTCGGCACAGTTGTACTGTATGGACAACCCTCAGCAGGTGTTGTTCTCCGGGTCACAGATGAGTCCACAAAGGCACGTTGTAGAGCTTTACTGAATACATTTGAAGTCAGGTGAATCCATGTCCGATGGGCCTTTGATTAGCCTTACCGTTTGCATGCGAAATGCAGAACACTGGGTGGATCAATGTCTTGAATCCTTGGTGAAACAAACTTATCGCCCACTGGAAATCATTGCTGTTGATGATGGTTCATCCGATGATGGATTTACAAAATTAAAGGCATGGGAGGGTGAACATAATGGCATTCCGGTCCGCATTCTAAAACAGCCACCGATCGGATTGTCTGCGGGTCGAAATCTCGCACTTGAACATTCGGTGGGTGAATGGGTTGCGATTACAGATATTGATTGCCGTGCGGATCCTTATTGGGTTTCAGAAATGTATCTCGTGAGTGAGGGTTTGGAGGATGAACAGGTTCTCGCAGTCACAGGTCGTACAATCTTTGACGAAGGGGATACAGTGACAAGCCGCCTTCGTGCACGTTCAATCGCTCGAAAATATACCAGTCGACCTCGCCTCACAAGCCTTGCTAACGGCCCGTGTTCAATGTTTGAACGCAAGGCCTTGATCAGTGTTGGTGGTTTTGATCCAGAATGGTATCATGCTGAGGACATGGAGGTGAGTTTGCGTTTGCTTCAGATTGGGGGTTCTATCGTACACGCACCTGCTGCTGTTGTACATCATGTTGCAGAATCATCGTTACGTCTGTTTTTGTTCAAACGTTGTCGGGATGCAAGAGCCCACATGCGAATTCGCAGACACTTCGGTCGTCACGGGGTTCGTAAACCAAATGGCTACACCCATTTGCATGATTTTGTGAGTGATGCCAAAGAAGTTGTATGGATGCTTCCAATTGCAATTCTTGGATTGGGATTTGCTGTTGGACTATTGTTTTCATTACCATACCAGAATAACTTGTGGTGGGTTTCTGCCTCAACTGCAGGCATCTGGATTTTGTTATACATGTCTCGCTGGCATCAATTGTTGTGGAGTGGCGCTCTTTGGATTGGCGCGGGCCTTGGAATGATTGATGCCATTCTGGGGCGGCACGGCCATCGGGGTATTCTGCGAAAGGAAGAATGATCATTCTTCCGTTTCTGCTTTGGCTGCAAACATCAATGCGGCACCAAACCCAAGCAATGCGGCAGTGACTGAGTAGACTCCAACATCAACCCAATTCCAATGCACGATGCTTTGATAGATGTAGAAACCAAGACCCACGACGATGCACCACATTGCAACAGTCATCTTTCCGCCTGCTTCCTTGGTCGACATGAGACTAAGCCAAGAATCACATGTAACTATGCCTTTAATCCATGCGACAATACCACCCTCTGTTGATTTTTGTAGGCGCAGTCCACCCCAGGCCATTAGGCCCAATGAAAGAAGCATGAAAACGGAATCACTTGCAGGTCGGTAAACCATATCTGATGTGAAAAGTTCAGGATACAGTTGTCCAACGCTTAGATAGGCCGCCCAAACGACCTTGAGTTTGTTCTCAGCAGTGCCTCCAATACCACACATGATGTTCAGAATTCCTAGTACAGTAGCCCAAAGGCCAAGGGCAAAGGCAAGTGAGGCGAGTGTGCGACCTTCATGGCCATCATCTGCAGTCATCGGCACGGCGACCGATGTCCTCGTCATAACCGTTGCCCGCAGAACACAGCCTGCAAAAGGCGCCTCTAGAGTTTGTTTTGCAAGCGATAACGAGCTCCAACAACGACATCCATCACAGGTTCAGCAGAACGCATCACCTTCAGGGCATCAAAAGCAGGTGGTAAACAGGAATTGATCCGCTTGGACATTCCGTGCCGACCACGGCTGGTTGTCTTTGCAGTGATAATACCGGCCATATCCAAACCGCGAATTAGTGACGAAACTCGGCGACTGGTCAAAGGGCGCTCTCCTGCATTTTCACAGGCCATTTCATAGGTTCCATAGACCTCTCCAGTCGAGATGTTATTCAATCCATTCCGTTCATTGATCAATATTGAAAATAAGACCAATTTCTGTTGTAGAGGTAAGTCTTGAATTGTGGGTGTTATCTGATCAAATTCCAATTGATTTTGAGCCTGCCTCACATGACTAATTCTGACAACATCCACTTCATTTTGTTCTGCTTGCTGAACTGAAATCCGTAGTAAATCAAGAGCTCTTCTTGCATCCCCATCTTCTTTGGCAGCCAGTGCAGCACACAGAGGGATTACAGCGTCATCCAATGCACCTTCTTTGACACCTTTATTCGCTCGTGGTTTCAGTACATCTTCTAATTGAGTCGCATTGTATGGGGCAAAGACAACATCAATGGGCGCGAGTCTAGATTGAACTCTCGGGTCGAGCATTTCTGTGAATGCGAGGTCATTGCTAATTCCAATAACACAGCAGAACGCCCCCCCCTCGAGTAAACCGATATTCAAACTGGTTAAACTGTAGAGTAAATCGTCACCTTCCGAACCTTTACGCACCAAGTGATCAATTTCGTCTAGTACGATAACATGTACACCTGCACGCGCTTGCATACGCGCGCGCACGCGATCGAATACTTTGTCAGCAGGCCAGCCTGTGAAAGGAATCGCTTCATCACCTTCACCAGCCAATCTGTTACCAATTTCTGCGAGGACTCTATATTTCGTATCGATATTTCTACAGTTAATTTCTACTGTACTGATTTTGCATCCTTCTGCGGCCCCCTTCGATTCTAAATCACGACAAACAAATCGGGTGACTGCTGTTTTTCCCGAACCGGGTCTGCCATACAAATTCATGTTTGATGGAGCGTGCCCTCTCAACGCTTCTACCAGGTTGTTGACCAGTGCCGAAATCTCATCACGTCGGTGAGGTAAATTTTGGGGATTGAATGCGTGACCGAGTGCACGCCTATCACGGAAGAGACTCTTCACATGCAGAAGATTATCGAAAAGATTTCGACTCATTTTTTAACACTTCCACATTCCCTGTTAGCCAGACCTTGTGAACCAACACTTAGTCATCAGAAGGCAACAGGGTTTTTCCCGAGCCACATTGGACATTTAACATTGCTTGCGTTCCTTGTTGGAATCGGTGCGTTTATCGTTAATAACGACCCCCCTATTCATCACCCATAAATGAGCCCCATTCGGCGAAATTAACAAATTTATGCCCTTCAATCCCCCGATTCAGTCGCAACCAGAATTGATGTTGGCACAGTGGGGATGACGTGATTTCTTCATGTCCGGATCCAGTTTTTCTAGAGGTGACACCGGGACCAAAATTTTCATTCCAAAATTTTCACCTTTCTAACTCAATTTGGCAATTTCCCAATTGGCAACCATTGGGAATGTGAGATTTAGGCCCCTATTTTATCTCAAAAGTATGTTAATTAATGCCGAAATATAGTTACAAATCAATAGGTATACTGACTTCCATCTTCGACTTCAATGACATTGCTGGGCAACTCTGAAGTCTCACCACTTTCAGAAAAGTTATGCGTTGCCAAGAAAATTGTGTCCGGATTTTCTAGTGCCAATGCAGTCAAACGAGAAGGGGTGTAATGATAGGGACTATCGACATAATCAGGTATTCCAAGTTCAATAATCATCACATCGGCTTCAGTAGCCAATCTCTCGATATTATCACACGGACCTGAATCACCACAGTGGACGAGAATGAAACCGTTCTTCTCAAATCGATACCCATGTGGTTCTGTTGCAGGATTGTGACAGACTTCAAAGCGTTCAAATTTCCACCCTCGAGCATCTCCATTGGTAGAGTTGTGTGAAACCCAAGACAAGTCATTCAATGATTCTGGATAGGCCAATTGACAGAGTTTCATGAGCCTTTTTTCACCACCTAAATGGGCATGAATCTTCAATTCATTCTGCCCTTCACGATCTGATATCCATTTCCGTTCTAGAAGGAAAAACGGAAGCCCAAATGTATGGTCTCCATGCCAGTGGGTGATGAATAAATCCGTAATATCAGCAGGGGAAATCCCATGTTGACGAAGTTGGGGGACCACTGTTGGTGGGGCGTCAACAAGTATTGTTCCATCAATAAGTACCAGAGAATGAAGTCGGCCATTTGGGCAGAATGCATTTCCAGTTCCGAGAAAGGATATCTCTACCATCGGCTCCCCTCAAATTCGCGCAACGATTGTCACAGGTCAAGTTTGCGCTTTGCTTTTCCCAACTCCCACGATGCAATATAGTGCGTGATTCTTGATTGCTAGGGCCTGACCCCGTTGCTTGAAATATGAAAGACGAGGCGCTCACAACATCCCCTTTGGATTCGGGTAATTACTCGAGGTGATACATTGTCAGAATGGAGTGCAAAGAACCCCTATGATTCTACAGTAACAGTGAACTATGTCCTGAATGGGAAGGATTCACGAAAGGAAACTCGTCATGTTGTATTCGATTTGGGTGATTCTGGCTTAGAATACAAAGCTGGTGATGCACTGGGTGTCATCCCTGTGACATCGAGTGAATTGGTCGAAGATGTGTTGGTGGCACTGGGCGCTGATTCCGATGAAATTGTAGAGACACATGCTGGAGAAATGACTCTCAAAGAAGCACTTTCCAATTGCTATGAAATCCACCAAGCAAATCGAAAATTTGTAACCAGCATTGGAAATAAATTCGAAGCCACTGGCGGTCCCTCTGAAATTCGAATTGTCAAGCGTGTCCGTTCGTCTGTTGAATCAGGCCAATCAACAATGCATTGGTCATGGTCTGGTGAAGATGATGATTATCCCGAAGGTTTCAGTTCTGGTGGGAACAGTGTTGACCCCGCATTCGATTTGTGGAAAGACTTGACTTCTGATGAGAAGGCCATGGGAGATTATCTCTGGGGGCGAGATTACATTGATGTCCTCAACGATTTTGGGCATCTTGGATTTTCAGGTCAGGAATTTGTCAATCAAATTGATCGATTGAAACCTCGCCTTTACTCCATCGCCTCCTCTCCCGATTTTGAACCAGGGACTGTACATCTGACAATCGGTATTGTTCGGTACGAGGGTCAAGGTCGAGCCAAGACTGGTTTGACCACCGGATATATTGCAGATCGAGTTCCTTCTGGAACTGACAACGTCCGTGTCTTCATGTCACCTACAAGATCATTCGTTCTCCCTGAGGATGGTGAGAAAGATATCATCATGGTTGGCCCCGGTACAGGAATTGCTCCATTCAGGGCATTTATTCAACAGAGAAAGGCAGACAAGGCAAAGGGTCGTAATTGGCTATTCTTTGGCGATTGGACTGAAGAAGGTGAGTATCTTTACAGGGATGAAATAACTGAATATGTAGAAGATGGTACAATTGACAAACTCGATTTGGCTTGGTCAAGAGAAGGGCCTGAGAAGGTATACGTGCAACACTTAATGGCGTCTCACGGTGAAGAAATTTGGAACTGGATTGACAATGGTGGTTATTTCTATGTTTGTGGAGATAAAAATTACATGGCAAAGGATGTCCATACAACTCTCATCAACATATGTTCAGAGTACGGTGGGTACTCAGAAGAAGATGCCAAGTCATTTGTCGAGCAGACACTGATGAAGGAAGAGAAACGCTACTTGCGTGACGTCTACTGATACAATCCGCCCTAAGGGCGGATG
>JAQXFF010000320.1 GCA_029250425.1 Candidatus Thalassarchaeaceae archaeon
GTGCGCGACGATCCTTGACAATGCGGTCTCCTCTACCAGCAGGTACCGTGCGAATTCGGGGTTCATTTTCATCATCATCGTTGATGTAACAAAGTGTATCCTCCAAGGATTCACTTGGCATTAATTCAGTCATTGCTTTGGCGAGCATGCTCTTTCCAGTTCCAGGGTCGCCAATCATCAGCATATGACGACGCTGTTCAGCAGCCTTTCGAATCACGACTGCTGCGTCTTCCTGTCCAATGACTCGATCAACCAAGGAATCTGGAATGGGTACATCTGCTGTCGAATCAAATGAAATATTCTGTAGCCAGTCATCTATTGGTTCATCGATGACGGGGTCGTCAGCTCCATCTGCGATCGATCCCAAGCCAAATCCACTCTTTTCGACGGGAGTGGGGTCAAGTTCCTCGATGATCGCCACTTCTTCTGTGACATCTTCATCCACTTGCTCATCCGTCATGGTGACCTCTCCGGTATTGTTCTGGGGCTCGGCTACGTTCTTGAATGTGCGGTATCGTTACTTCGGCCGCCCAGGGGGCTAAAGCCCCCTTGGGCGAGAGGTTCTTGCCCATCGTCGAATTGATATTCTGTACCATGGTCCGAAAGTCATCCACTCGGCCGCCCTCGGGTCGGCACCTTGCTTGCAAGGTCGAGTTCTTTGGAACCAGGATGTGAAAATAATGCCGGAATATACCGCACTACGAGAAGATGATGGGCGCACTTACATTGTTCCAATTCAGGATGATGAATTGAAAATAAAAGGGCTCGGAAGATTCGCACCGAAACCTTTGCTTGAAGGAGTCGCCAATGGTGAACGTGTCACCGTCGGTCAAAAAATCCTCACAAAAGTCGAAGTGGGGCTTCCCGAATTACGTAAAGGTATGAAACGAAGAGCCCAAATCATCAACCCAAAGGATGCTGGTTTTCTCATTGCATGGATGGGCATTGGATCAGGACAACGGGTCCTTGAGACGGGACATGGTTCAGGTGGTTTGGCCCTTCATCTCGCAAACGTACTCGGCTCAAATGGCACACTGGTTTCAGTTGAAAACCGACCTGAACATGCTGAAGTGGGACGAGAGAACATGGAAAGGGCAGCCAAGGCGATGAGGGAATTTCCAAACTGGATATTACTGGAAGGTGATATTGCCGAAACATCGTTTGAAGGCATTGTTGATGATTTTGACGCCATCATTCTAGATCTACCTGAACCTTGGCCAGTAATTTCATCACTTGCAAAGAAGTTGAGGTATGGTGGGAGAATCGCTTGTTACTGCCCCGTTTCTAGTCAATTGGAAAAAGCCTGGAATGCCTGTGAAGAAGCGGGTTTAACTGTTGACTGGGCTGGAGAAATGATGGATCGCGTTTGGACCAAAGCCAGCCGTGGTGGTGTCAGACCAGGCAATACACCGATGGGACATACAGCATTCTTGCTCATTGCAGAACGAATCTGATCAAGCATCTTCTCGAGGAGGCATGACTCGATTCATCTCTTCACAAGTGGGGCACTTGAATCTGAATGGCGCCTCTTTTTCTGTGGGCAAACGAATACGCGAGTCGCAAGCATGACAACGAGCTGTGCCATCTTCATCCGCACGTATTTCACCATGGCTCAGATCCGCATCTTTGTTCTCTTCCTCAGTCGCTTCATCCCATGCATCTTGCGCACTCTTTTTCGTGCGTGATTTCGAACTGTAGCGCATCCACATAATGAGCAGACCTGCAAACATCCAACCTGACAACATGGCAATTGCCAAGTTAGCAGCATTGACCATTGGCCCACCGCTCCACAATTCTGCTTCGGTGGGCGCTGGTGCTTCAAATTCAACCGTTAGAGTTGATGTTGGACTGCTCACCAAGAAACCCTGCCCGACAAGTGTCCCTGTGGCTTCGATTCGGAAATCAATACTACCAATTGTGGGCTCACCGCTGGATTGTAAAGTCAACATGTAAGTTGCTACACCACCTGGCACCACTGTGAAAATACCGGTGGTTTGATTCACGTCCAAGTTCCAATACCTCAGTAGATCTCGCTCATGCTCCCCTGCAATATTTAGGAATCCTGAGACCTGTTCATTGCCATCGTTTCGGACGGTTACAGTATAGGTTGCCGTACTATTCCACGGAAGAGACCAATCGTCCCCCAACATTGTGACTTCAAGCAATGGCCCACCCTCGATGTTTCGATGTGGTTCAATTTCAATGTCTACAGAATCTGTTGAATTTACATTGGAATCGGTCAGTGATGTGACAGTGAAAGCAATCGTTTGTGTTCCAGCAAGCAAGGTGCTACTCGCCGTGCAAGTCACGGCATAACTTTCTGCCGCAGAGCCTGCTGCAAGAGTTGTTTGGGCGGGATGATTGCAGATAAAGCCCGATGGACCCGTGACCAAGAGGGTGTCTTCTGCTTCACCCAAGTTGGACAGGAATAGAGTGAGGCTTGCACTCCCTTCTGCAGCAATTGACGCAACATTGGTTGTGACAGTTGCCATCACTGAGACTTCTGGAACGGTTGCAAACAAAGACAGTGAGTCTGTAATAGAATCATCATTTTCGCTTTCGACGACCAATGTCATTTCGACATCTTCGCTCGCTCCCGTACGACGTAACGTGATGGTTACCTCTGCGCTCTCACCAGAAGAAAGGGTGAGTGTTTGAGGTGAGATTCCAACTTCAAACCCAGCGGCTCCAGTTAGCGTGATGGCGAAAGTGTCTGGTTCATTTCCGTCATTGATTACCGTTGCAACAAATACCGAATCAGCACCGCTTGCAACCGGTAATGAGTCACCAGCAACCAACACACGGACCTCAGCTCGTTGATCGACTTGTACATCAATTGTCATCGAATCCCATGTACTACC
>JAQXFF010000325.1 GCA_029250425.1 Candidatus Thalassarchaeaceae archaeon
CCTTGAACATCCTCTTTGCAAAAGCACGAACGGGTAAAGTGGCTTTATCAGAGGTGTCGATTGATACCTGGCGAACCATCCAAGAGATGGTTCTAGCTGCTGAGGGTACACTGCGAACATCTTGCGGTCGCTTGATGGGAAGATTGGATCTATTGGTTTCTGATTATGACGATGAGGGGAATATCATTGGATGGGTTGTTGCTGATTTGAAAACAGGAAAACCGCCGGATGGCGAATTGTATGATACGGTGAGTCGCCAACTTCGATTCTATCGCGACATTTTGTGTGAAAACAACCCTGATCATCCACCCGTACGCGCTGAGGGTTGGTATTCCAATGGTTCTGTAGTTTTCGAAGCAGAAGGTCCCAGCGTTTTACCAGAGGCCTTTGAAGCATGGGAAGCAAGTAAGATTACAGATACACCTATGGAGGCAAAACCCAATGAAGAAGCTTGCAATTTTTGTGAGTGGAAAGCTTGGTGTCCCGCATGGCTTTGGGCACAAGCACAAGGTGAGATGAAACCTTCAGGAATTTTCAGAGACATGGTTGCGATTCTTGAGAAAGTTGAAGTTGAAAATGGCATTTGTCTCGTTGAACGCATGGCTCCAATCAACGAGTCAGGAGAATTGGCGCCCACAGGACAGCGCGCAGGTGCCGTATTTGCAGGTCAAGCTCTAACGCGACTTCGATCATTGGTTGAAGAAGGCCACAAGGGTCCAGTATTCCTTGGTGGTGTCCGCTTAGATGGGGACACTTGGAAACTTGGCGATTGGTGCGATGTTCTCCCATGGTCTCCAATGCTTGAGGCTCGGAAGCGGGAATAACACTCTGAACTATCGTGGCATTGAAGTGCCCGAACCCCTGTTGCGTACCATGGAGGGCAGAGATTCGGGTGAGCGTCGTCGTGGACCTCCCGATTCGAAACGTAAGCGTAACCCTCCTTCACAAGTTTCCCCCGGTGATGATGGCGAGTGGTATGATGATGTTGTTGACGGTTCTCAAAGCGAAGAACGTGGTTTTGGTGGTTTTGTCGTTAAACGTCCGCAAATGAGCACCGATCAAGTTGAAGGACAAGAATTGGAGCGCTACTTTGAGAAGCAATATCATGGAAAGTCTACAGAAAAAAGGGACAACATCGAGGAGGATTGGGATGAAACCGAATCAGAGTTTAGTTTCAACACATTACTGAATGGGTATCAAACAATTCTATTGGGTGTACAATCTTTCATGGTTGTACTGCCTTTGATTTTGGTATCATCAGTATTGGTATGGGTCGGCAATTCTCTGGCGGATAGCATGAATGATTCTACAGGTGCATTCTTGAATATTCTAATGGTATTCCTGGCGATTTGCCTTACTGCAATTGCCTTTATTCAAGTTGTAGTATCTGCAGTCAATCAGTCGCTGCGTGAGAGACAGATTGCAAAAGATGGCCCAGACATACCTCTTCTCGGCTGGTCAGGTTCCCTGCGTCTTTCCAGTCAAGTTTTCACAGAAGTTATTTTGACATTCCTCGCGATGTGGGTGATTCAAATTCTCGGACTCTACATCCTTGCAGGTGGCATGCCAGATTTGTCTATACCCACGATTGATGCCGACAACCTTTCTTCAGGAATTTTACTCTACATACTGGGCTCTGCAGGTTCGTTATTTGTCATGATTGGAATCATTCCATACTCAATTGAAACCACAATAAAGCGTTCATGAACGATTACTCCGCTCGGCATAGAGTGCATCGATTGCTTCGACTTCAAGCGGTCCTGCGGACGAAGACAACCAATTGAGATAACTCACATCTAATTGTTCCATTTCAGAAACTGTTCGACCCCGATTCCGCCCTCTACCAATGACAATTCCTGAATCGGAAATTCGCAACCACCCATGACTCCCAGAAACGGGCTCTAAATCATCAAGATTCGGACCAAGGCCATCAGATTCTTTGTCAGTTTTCGTTGAACCATTGGCCCAATCAGGGATGTCTTCAACAGCACGGCGAAAGTGTTGCGGATATGACGCCATCATCTTGTGAAGTAACAATAGTGTTGCAGCGGCATCCGCTCCAGCAGTATGTGCATTTTCCAATGAGATCCCAAAGTGCTGACACAAGGAACCCAATTTATGGCTGGGTGGAATTTTGAGTTTACGTGCAATTCGAAGCGTGTCTAAAATTGCCAATGGTTTGGGCATGGGTTGTCCAGCACGAAGGAATTCAGCACGAAGGAATGGCCAGTCAAATTTCTCTACGTTGTGACCCACAATGACCGCACCATCCATCGCATTAGAAATTCCAGTAACGTATTCATTGAACTGAGGGACGCCGCGCACATCTTCATCACTAATCCCATGAATCCGGGTAGTTTCAATTGGTATTTTCATTTGAGGATTGACCAGTTCCTCAATGTGCATTGAGATTCCATCTTCATCACATCCAACCAGTGCGTATTGGACGATGCGGTGCTTTTTCGGGCTGAATCCTGTGGTCTCAAGATCGAACCCGAGTACACGGTATCCGGCCAGAGGATCTGTCGCCATGACACACAAGGAATCACGACGTCGCTTGAACCCTATCATTCATCAATCGCCATCGGACATCAAAGAAGTCCGGAACAATCGGGAATTGAAAGGACAAAGAGTCGTCACTCTTCTAAAGGAAGATGTAGGGTCGACGGGATATGTCCATGGCATGGTTACAATCGATGGCTTGTCGACGCCATATTGCGTTGCTCCTCATTGTGACGATGGTGTTCCCCATGCTGGCAGGGTGTACAGGTCTTGGGGGACCCCCTGAACCGAACGCAAGAGTAGAATCAGATAGGGCCAGTATCAATGCAGGTGAGTCTGTCAATTTCGATGCACGCGAATCAACATCCCCAGAAAGTACGATTATTACAGAATATGAATGGGATTTTGGCGATGGGCAAC
The DNA here is from genome assembly GCA_029250425.1 of Candidatus Thalassarchaeaceae archaeon. Taxonomy (GTDB): domain Archaea; phylum Thermoplasmatota; class Poseidoniia; order Poseidoniales; family Thalassarchaeaceae; genus MGIIb-P. The sequence goes on from JAQXFF010000325.1 coordinate 2,923, forward strand.
ATGCTGAAACCGTTCAAGGTTATACAAGTCATACATTTTCAATTGCTGGAATTTACGAGATTAGTGTGACAGTTATCAATGATCTTGGCGGAGATGATACAGATACCACCCGTCTTATTGTCAACGGATTCCCTGAAATTTCCCTTTCGATGCCAACAGCCATTCGGACAGGAGATGTCGTTACCCTCGATGCATCCGGTTCCTCAGATCCTGAGAACAGTGATTTAACCACCATTTGGGATCTTGATTGGGATGTGGATAGCGATAACGATGGCGATGCAACAAACGACAATGATGCAATGGGAGCCATTCACCGATTTACACCCTATGAAAGTGGAAATTATACGGGTTCAGTGACCATTACTGACGAATCTGAGGCAAGCGCGACACGAATGTGGAATCTATCAGTTCTTCCACGAACATATCAAGTCATTTGGGAAGAGAAAACAATCACCTATGACTGGGATGGATATCTTGAGCAAG
>JAQXFF010000331.1 GCA_029250425.1 Candidatus Thalassarchaeaceae archaeon
TGGAAGAATTCCGCTGTAAGTACGTCTTCATCATCGACGTTTTTTGTGTAGATTTGTTCTTTCAATAGTGTATCTGGTTCAACTGAATGACCACTGTCAATCAAATGCTCAGGAACACCTGTACGCTTTACCCGGACAATGTGTTCACCTATTCGCTGATCACGACCTTTGTCCACTACATCTTGAATCATCCAAACAATGTCAAATCGAGAAATCAAAGGCGGTGGGAGATCAATTTGTTTGTGCAAGAAAGTAGAAGGGTCACCCCATGAAATGGGTTGAAATCTACCATCTCTGGGATTTGCTGCAGCAAGAACGGCACATCGTGTGGGCATTGTTGCACTGATTCCACCCTTGTTGATATTGATGCGTTGTTGTTCCATTGCTTCGTGCATTGCGCCTCGATCATCGGTGGACATTTTGTCAAATTCGTCAACAGCACAAAGCCCCATATCCGACAATACAAGCGCCCCTGCTTCAAGTGAAAACCGACCATCATTGAATGCATCTCGAACGGCGGCAGCGGTCAAACCAGCGGCGGTTGTACCTCCACCTGTTGTGAATCGGCCTCGAGGGGAAATTCTTCCCATGAATGACAAAATCTGAGACTTGGCAACACCAGGGTCCCCCAGTAACAAAATGTGGATGTCGCCGCGTGTCCGTGTGCCATCCCCATATTTTCTAGCAACACCACCTAACAATTGGAATACCAAGGATTTCTTGATCCAATTCATTTTGTCTTCGCTGACGATGATAGATGGAGCGATTGAACGAACAAAAAGTTCTGCCAAATCATCCCGCCCTGCGATTTTCTCTATTTCTGCAATCTCGCTCGGACTGATTTCAATTTCTTCGAGTGGGATGTTCTTTCTCTCACTAGAATGCAATGAAATGTAGATATCAAACATGGGAGTCTTTGAACCTCCACGCTTGAGTGTACGGAGATACGGAATACCATTGATTCGAATGCGCTCACCAGGAACGTGCTTGCCCGCCAATTCTGCTTCTGCCAGTACACTGAGGCGGACTGGTTGTGATCCGGGTTTGACGTTCTCAGGAAGTTCTTGAACTTCCATCCATTGATTGTTAATCAATTTGGAATCTTCCCAACGCAAATCGAATCGAGTTCGACCCGCACCGCTTGCAGGACGACCACATCCGCCCGTTTCAGGACATTGTGAGGGTTCAATCAATTCCAATTCATTGGGCTGTGAAATTTCAATCGTGTGCCCGCATGTCGTACATGTGAAAATAGCATCATAAATTCGTGGCTTGAGCTCACTCACCTTGGTGACAATAACCTCGGATGCGGTGAAGGTCTCAACTTGTTCACTGCTGATTTCCCTCAATTTTTGCTGTGCATCTGGAGGTAAACCAACAACTCGAACTTTTGGATCCGCCTCATATCCAGATTCTCGACAAAGGGTTGCCAATACCGTATCGGCATTTCGGAGTACTTCTCTTGGATGATTTAGAATCAATTCTGCAAAGGGAACATCCCACGACTGTATTTTGGAAAAATCCAGAGCAAGAGCCATTTGACTTGGCCAGGAAGCAGCCAGCGTGGAAATGTCATTGGCACAGGTTTCTTCAAAGAAAGAACGCCATCGAGCGCCAGCATCGTTGAGATGAATTACCATTTGCCTAACCCTCCCCACACAGACAACGCAAGCCGACATCCGATGTCCATTAACTTAGTGGAAGAATAGGTGTAGACCCCTTCATTTCCACTGGAATTAGAAGCACTCGATACTGACTCTCAGGGCCATGGCGATTTCCAATGGAGGGGTTTCCAATTGAATTTCTTATCAATTTCTAGGCAATCCCTTTGAACGGCCGAGAAGGCGCCAAAGGTATGGAACACACACGCTCCGGCAGTGACATTTTCCTCAGACTAGACCCTGGAGACGAATTACATGAGTCAATTCAAGCAGTATGTGTGAGTGAAGGGGTCTCTGGTGCAGCCATCACAAGCGGTATTGGACGTGTCCGTGCAACAGATGTTGGATACTTGGGCGATGACAGTGTTTATCATCGAGTCGTTTTGGAAGAAGCGAATGAATTGTTGAGTATGCAAGGCAACGTATCAGTCCTAGATGGAAAGCCCTTCACCCACATTCACATCGTCCTCTCAGATGATGATCATGTTGTACACGGTGGACACCTTTTTTCATCGATTGTGCATGTTACTGCTGAACTTCATTTGCGTATCCTTGAGAAAAATGTCCGCATCCCTATGACACGCTGTTCTGTACCAGGTAGTGAATTCAAACCGTTATCCTTTGAGGAATAATACATGCGAGTGCTGTTCGCCCATGGGTTTGAAGGAACTCCAAATGGTGGAAAACCTACACACATGATTGAAGAATTGGGTTGGGATGTTGTCGCCCCAGTGATGTCAGAGAAAGGTTGGAATATCGAGCAGGAAACCGCTGTACTACTCGCTCACATCGATTCTGGTGAATTCGATCTCATAGCTGGTTCGTCGATGGGTGGATTGGCCGCTGCAAACGCCAGTGCACTCCGGCCTGATGCAACATTTGGGCTCCTGCTAATCGCTCCCGCCTTCGGACTGGCTGAAATGTGGCACAACCGTCTCTCAATTTCAGAAATGGGAGACTGGGAAGAAAAAGATGCATATGCCTACCAAGGATTCGAATTGGACATTTCACTGGGATGGGATTTCATGCAAACTGCTGAACAGATGTCGTGGCCCAAATTGAATCACCCAACAGTCATCTTGCATGGAACCCAAGATGATGTTGTACCCATCGGAAATTCAAGGCGCATTGCGGATGGCGATGAGAATGTAATCGCATTGATGGAAATTGATGATGGACATCGGATGCAGAATGCCAAGGGCCATTTTGC
>JAQXFF010000222.1 GCA_029250425.1 Candidatus Thalassarchaeaceae archaeon
CATGACCAATGTGCCCATCATTCGCACCTCAAAGGTCCCAGAAGTTTTCAATTCCACCTGCCATCATGAAGTGAATTGAACTTTGACCACCCGTTAGAGTGACCTCTAGAGTATATTCATCTGTCCGACTTGGAATTGTTGCCAATTCCTGAGATTGTGTACCGGCAGAGTAGGTTCTTTGCAGAATACTTTGGCCCGCGTGATCCTTTACAGAAAGTGTGCCTGTACCCCCTTGAGGGATTGCCACATCTATGAAAAATACATAGTAATCAAAATCTATTCCAGAAGGGTGCCCACTATCGACGAAGGAATCTGTTGCCACACCATCAATGGGGCCTTCAAACAAACGATCCTTCAAATCAGTTGCACGAATGAACCAAACCTCATCAGAAAAATCACTCCCAGTATTGGTCAATGACATTCTAAACTGTAATTCCCCATCTTGATTGATCCATTCAAAGAAATCAAGAAACCCATGTGTCCCATCAAAATGATATTCCAATGAATGCCCTGAACTACTCGTAGCCATTACAACGGCCATTCCAGACACTGAACCAGTGGTTTCGGCTGTCCATGATTCCCCCAGTAAGGTGAATGTCCAAGTGTCGCCAACGTTCCAAGGGAAATTGAATACAGATTGTGTTTCTCCGTTCTCATAAACTGACAAATCCTCAATTGTGACTCTTCCAAGGAATGGATTGTGATTGATTACTGCGTGTCGTTGTGCTTCTCTTTCAGAAGAAATACCAAGCATATAATTCCCATCACCATCGTCAACATCTGTAACCACTAAACGGGCGGTGTCTTCACCGAACTGTGCAGTTTCAAAGGTGTAAAGCCACCAATCACCTTCTGCCCATCCTGGTTTTTCAGCATCATCAACATCAAAGCCATCTGGCTCTGAACTATCACCACTCCCCATGCATCCGCCCAATGAAACGGTGGCCAGAAGTAAGGCCATCAATGGTGCACGCATGAGTACACCTCGTGAGGGGGGTTCTCTTCAACACTTGCTCAAAGCAAGTCTAAGAGATATCCATCCGTTCCTGCAATCATACCAGCAATGACAACGCTGACGATGCTCATCAACTTGATGAGAATGTTCAGAGATGGGCCACTTGTATCCTTGAATGGGTCGCCTATGGTGTCACCGACAACGGCTGCATTGTGGGCATCATCACCCTTCTCAGCACCTTCGATTTCACCTTGTTCAATGGCCTTCTTGGCATTGTCCCATGCACCGCCAGCGTTGGCCATGAATAGAGCCATGAGAACACCTGTTGCTGTTGCGCCAGCGAGTGTACCACCGAGAGCAGCCGGGCCTAGCATTAGGCCAATCACTACGGGGCTAGAGACTGCAACGATTCCTGGCATGACCATTTCACGCAAAGCGGCCTTGGTGGAGATATCTACACAAGTTGCGCTATCTGGTTCTACGCCTTCTCGTCCTTCAAGAAGTCCATCTATCTCTCTAAATTGTCGACGGATTTCGACAATCATTGCTTCAGCCGCACGACCCACTGACTTCATGGTCATAGCAGCGACGACAAAAGGAAGAGATGCTCCAATGAGAAGTCCAATGACAACCATGGGTTCTGTCAAGCTGAGTTCTGCTGCTGTTAGATCTGCACTTGTCTTGTATGCTGCAAATAGCGCCAAAGCGGTCAAAGCAGCGCTTCCGATTGCGAAGCCTTTGCCGATGGCGGCTGTTGTATTGCCAATCGAATCAAGGCCATCTGTGATATCACGAACATCCTTACCGAGGCTGGACATCTCTGCGATTCCACCAGCATTGTCTGCAACGGGACCGTATGCATCTACCGTCATGGTGACGCCCACTGTACCTAGCATACCCATGGCAGCCATTGCAATTCCGTAGAGACCTGCTTCTCCGCCACCCATAACGTGGTTGGCGCCAAAGATGGCAGATGCCATCAAAAGAACGGGTAGGAATACAGATTGCATACCAACAGCCAATCCAGCGATTGCATTTGTTGCACTGCCTGTCTTACTGGCCTCTCCAATGTAGGGGATGGCCTTGACTTTGATTCCGAATACATCCTCAATGCCTGTGTAATATTCTGTTACAAGACCAATCAAAATGCCGACAACCGAACCAATGGCTACTGCCTGAATTACCGTGGTATCCAGCGAAAGATAATCGAGAGCGTAATATCCACCACCGATAAACAACGCTGCACCGATGAAAGTTGTATTGCGCAGGGCTGCACCAGCATCCATGTTCTTCATTGCTGATATTGAGAATACTCCGATGATTGAAGCGATATAACCAACAATAGCAAGAACGATTGGAATCATTAGATAATCATCGCCAAGACCTGTGCTTGATGCTGCAATGACCATGGCTGCAATGATGCTACCTACGAAGGACTCGAAGATATCAGCACCCATTCCAGCAACATCGCC
>JAQXFF010000341.1 GCA_029250425.1 Candidatus Thalassarchaeaceae archaeon
CCAACAGCCTATGGCATCGGCATGGCCGATGAAGACCCTGTGTTTGAGACGACGACCGGTCCGGTTCGCGTCATCACCGCAGCCTCCTTGTTTGATGGCCATGATGCAGCTATCAACGTCATGCGAAGACTGATTCAATCATCAGGAGCAGAAGTAATTCACTTGGGCCACGACCAATCAGCCAAAGCGGTAGTCGATTGTGCTGTGCAAGAAGATGCACATGCAGTGGCTCTAACTTCGTATCAAGGTGGACACGTTGAGTATTTCACATATATTCGACAATTACTCGATGAAGCAGGTTGCGAACACGTTCGAATCTTTGCTGGTGGCGGTGGAACTATCACACCGCCTGAAATCAGAACCCTTCACCAATCGGGAATCTCAAAAATCTACTCTCCTGATGATGGCAGAACCATGGGGCTGATGGGGATGATCCACCATTTGATGGGTCTTGCATCTGAAGTTGATTTGATTGATGATTCACGTCTTGCCTCATTGGATGGACCTGTGACACCAGACGATATGGCGAAAGTTGGTCTTTTGATGACCTTATCTGAAAGTGCTGATGATGCCACCTTCAAGGCTGCTCTGGATACGGCGCGTTCCTCCAAAAAACAGGTGCCTGTGATTGGGTTCACCGGAACTGGCGGTGCAGGGAAGTCAAGTCTTCTCGATGAATTAATGCTTCGTATTCAACGTGATAATCCTGGCAAGAAGGTCTGTCTCTTGTGAGTCGACCCAACACGAAAGCGAACCGGCGGGGCTTTGCTTGGCGACCGTATTCGAATGAATTCTCTTTCCAATAACGACCTATTCATGCGTAGTCTAGCAAGTCGTGGCTCTGGCTCTGAAATCAGTGCTAATCTTGACCGAGCCATCGAAGTAGCCAAGGCGGTTGGTTTCGACATGATATTCTGTGAAACAAGTGGAATCGGACAAGGCAGTGATGCCATAACTTCTGTTGCCGACCATTCACTATATGTCATGACTGCTGAATTTGGCGCACACACTCAACTTGAGAAAATCGAAATGCTTGATGTCGCCGAGATTGTGGTACTCAATAAATACGAGAAGCGAGGCAGTGAAGATGCTTTACGAGCAATTCGCAAGCAAGTTAGACGTAACCGCAATATGTTCGATGTCGAAGATGAAGCATTGCCTGTTGTCGCGACAATCGCCAGCCAATTTGCTGATGGTGGCGTTGACCGATTGTGGTGCAAGTTAGCAGAAATTGTTGGATTTGAAGCCAGTGAGCCGATTGATGAAATGGGTGCTAGCAAGGGGGTTATTCCTCCTGAGCGCATCTCTTACCTTTCTGAAATAGCATCAACAGTTCGTGGATATCATGCTACCAATGAAGGGGTTGCTGAGCAACTACGTCTCTGTCAACACCTTGAGACTGCGGCAACCCATGCAACTGAGCGTGGAGCGAAAGACATCTCAGCAGACCTTCAAGCACAAATCGATGAGATTCTTGAATCAGTAGATTCGGCTCGAAAAGATTTGGCAGAATTCCGTGATTTGGCAGAACAATACTCGAGTGGCGAATTCACCTACCATGTTCGTGGCAAACCGTTTACAGTCAAAACAACAACCGAATCCTTAGCGCATTCTAACATTCCACGTGTTGCTCTACCAACCTTTGCTGATGATGGTGAATTGTATTCCTTCATCAAGAAAGAGAACGCACCTGGGCATTTCCCGTACACTGCTGGCGTATTCCCATTCAAGCGAACCGATGAGTTATCGGCTCGTATGTTTGCTG
>JAQXFF010000223.1 GCA_029250425.1 Candidatus Thalassarchaeaceae archaeon
CTTTGGAGCGTGGTACAATGATAGCGCCTGCAATTAATGCCAGAATAATGATGGGGACATTGATCAAGAAAACCATCTCCCAATCGTATGTTTCGACCGCCCATCCACCCACGAGTAAACCAATGGGGGCGCCTACACCGGCCATTGCGGCCCAAATGCCAATGGCCTTTCCACGCTCTTCAGGGGGGAATACCACCAGTACAACAGACAATGTTGAAGGCATCACTAGAGCTGCTCCCAAACCCATCAATGCACGTGCTGCAATTACATCCGATGATGAATCAGCAAAGAATGCCGTCCAAGCAGATGCCGCCCCCACGATGATGAGGCCGATTTGCAAAGCACCTTTTCGGCCAAAACGATCTCCGAGAGCGCCCATCACCAGAAGTGTACCACCGAATACCAATGCATATGCATCCATGATCCACTGCAATTCAGAATTGTCAGCTGACAAATCTGTAGAAAGTTCTGGTAGAGCCACATTTAGAGTCACGTTGTTCAACATGACAATCACAAGGCTCAAACTCATGACCGCTAGAATTTTCCACCGGTTAGCCGGAAATTCGGAGGACTCTGAATCAACCATGTATCGTCGTCCTGTCGTTGGTATATTATGTGGAAAGTTCAAAGTTCAAACATTTTCAGGGATTTATCAACTTGAGATATGGAAATAATTCTGGAGAAAAACCGAGTACTGTTTCTTCTTCGCCGTCCAAAATTTGCGCAAATTGACCCATTGCTCCCGCCAAATCATACCCTCCTGCCTTGCCTCTCCAAGAATCTGAAACTATCAAGGCTTCCAATTCTTCATCTGCAAGAGATTCAATCGAAACCGTGGCTGATGAAATCCATGATTGAACAGTTTCACCCTGAATAACTGCTGTTCCACTCCAAACTCGATGATTTCGGCCACTCAACCGAAGAAGCATGCTCAGGGCTTCCTGACGATTTCCAGGTTGCCCCATGGGATTGAGATTGTCATCGGGGTCCTCAACCAATGTATCTGCAACAATCACAATTGGTGACGAACACTCCCTCTGTGCGGACTCAATCTTACCGCTCAATGTATGTCCAACCTGTTCAGATATGGGAATTCCATGCTGATGTGGGCGCTCACGCGCACGTAGAGGTGCTTGGGTGACATCGTACCCAAGTGCTTCGAGGATGGATGCCCTGCGCTGCGAAGCGGAGGCGAGATGGACCGATTCCATGGCAATCCGAGGAGGGTGGCGTTTATCTTCTTGCACCGAATCGCTCGGTCTGGTGGCCTAGTTGAGTAATGCAGCAGAGAGAATCCCAACTTACATCCAAGGATTGGATGATCAAATGCAAGGTGGCATCCCAAAAGGACATCTGTGTCTTTTGGCAGGTTCATCCGGTTCCATGAAATCCAGTCTTGGATTTGCCATGTTGTACAATGCGGTGCTTGAAGGGCGAACCTCAGGGATTTACGTCACTCTTGAACAATCAAAGGAATCTCTTGCAGGTCACATGGCCAACATGGGCATGAATGTAGATGACCCTCGTGTTCGAAGTAATATTGCCATCATTGATCTCGCTGACTTACGTGTTCAGCTCCATGAATCTGGAACTGCCCACCAAGTCGATTGGATGGGGCAACTCATCAAACAATTGACGAATTATCGGGAGAGTATTGGCTTCGAGGTGCTGGTTTTCGACTCATTGGGTGCTTTCTTTACACTCACTCAAATGGATAACCCACGTGATGAAACATTCCGCTTCTTTGAGGCCTGCCGAAGACTCGGCTTGACGACTTTCATCATCTGTGAAATGATGGGTGAAATGAAAAATCAGTTCGGTGAATTCGGAATTGAAGATTATCTATCCGATGGGGTCATTCATCTCACAATGGAGCGAAGTGGTGATCAAATCAATCGAAAGATTGCAATTGTCAAGATGCGTCATACGTCTCACACATTGGGGTACCATGCATGGCGATGGGATCCAGCAATGTGCAAGTTTACCATCCATTGATAACTACTCAACGGTAACCGACTTGGCCAGATTGCGCGGGCGATCAACATCACACTCTAGAGCGAGCGCAGTATGGTATGCGATGAGTTGCATTGGCAACACAGTCAACATCGGTG
>JAQXFF010000345.1 GCA_029250425.1 Candidatus Thalassarchaeaceae archaeon
ATCTTCATTGAGCTCATTCCTACTCGTTGTTTCATCAACAGGCCATCCAGCAAGAGCACCGTCCAAACCTGGCCTTTTCCCGGTCCAGATTTCCATTTTTACATTACGCGGGCGTACGTATAGTCTGCATTTCCAATCCCCATCTGACTGGAAGAAAACTGCAACTCCGTCTTCACCGTGCCAGCCAGTTAGGTAGTGTAGGTATGAATTGAATCGATGTCTATGGTGTGTATCTCGGCTTCGGATGGCCACTGGATTGTTGGTGATAATCGCAACAGAATTAATTGTCATGTCGACACAGAAATCCCGCTGCCTTTGCCGCATCTCGGAATGCTCGATTCCTTTAGGGCGCTTGCCCAGTGCTGAGGTGACCCTCTCATACATCGTTATACCCGAATCGCCATTCCTTCATGAGGCATTCGGGTCATTTTCGATTCCACTTTGGGATTGGTGTTGAGTTTCCTGAAAAGTATCGTCTTAGAGTCATTGTAGCCGGCAGAACGACAAGAATGAGTCCGAATATCATCATCATCAACCAAAAGCCGTTTCCCCCCTCTGCGTCGGCATTATACATCGGGTCAGAAGGTGTGCCTTGGATGCCAAACGTTACTGTGATCGTATCCATCTCACCATCATCATCTGTGACTTCGAGTTTCAAACGATGTGAAGTTGAAAGGTCTTCAGGCCTTTGCAGTTGCCGCTCCCACCCTGTCATCACCGGTTCATTGTCAATATACCATGTACAAGTTAGTCCTGATTTGTCGTTGTCACTATCTACTGAGTCTCCGCACTCAAGCAACCATTGTGGGTCATCAACAAGTGTGATTACATCTTCATCCATTAATGCTTGACCCGCGATTCTCAGGGCGGCAACAGGAGCGGTATTGGTGATATTGAATTGATGTGTTGTTACATCTGAAAATCCCACACCATCTGCAACCGTCAGTGTGAGTGTATAATTTCCTGATCGTGATGCTTCAGTCTCAAATGTACCTAAATTCCCCCCACTTTCAATTGTTTTTTCACCCAATTCATTTTCAAGAACCCACAAGAATACTAGTTCTTCCCTTCCCCAATATTGATCGCTACTACCAGTTCCATCGAAAAGAACGGTTCCGGTGTATTCGTTCAAATCGGTCGGCCCTTCGATGATAGCGGTTGGTCCATGATTGTCAATACCCACGGTTTGGCATGCACAAGTTGAGTGCTGCCCATCTTCCGCCACGGCTCGGACAATCAGTGAAAATTCACCATCCTCATATATGGAAGTATCAAATGTCCACATTTGGCGAGGATGTGGAACTTGTTCCGCAATCAAGCTATGCCATTGGACCGTATCCGGTGTTTCAATCCAAGTTTGCGCACAATCACTTGCTATTCCACTACTATTGGTAATCGCCCATTGAACAACGGGATGTCCATCATCATCCATTGCGATTGCGTGTAATTCCGCAGTTCCTGTTAGGTGCTCATGAGGTTGCTCAAGGATGATACTTGGGGGCAATTGACGTTCATCGGCAGCATCATGGAAAAATAGAATCAGTTGGGCAATGTTGTGTTGGTTGTTTGTATCGGTAGTTGAGATTTCAAGGATGCATGTGCAGGGTGAATAAGATGAAATATTGACATTCAGGGAAAATTGCCATGAATTCCGGCTCGATTCGTGCAATGAATTTGATTCACTCAGATTACCAACCAGGTCGCCTTCAGCAACCAATTCCAGCGCATTGATTATTTTCCATATCATCGAAGTGGGCAATTCTTCATCAACATAGGAACCAGTGATATTGAGGCTTGTTTCAACAAGTATACCTTGATTTTGATCAATAATAATTTGCGGTGCATCATCAGGATGAGCCTGATTATGGTGTTGTCTCGGAGTTGTTTGGGACATCCCTGTGGTGGCGAGGAGGAAAAAAACACACAAGGCCAACCCAAGGTGCCCTATTCCCTTCACCATGCCGATAGGGCCACCTACACTGTTTTGAATCGTTGGTTTGATTGAGCGCCCTAAAGGGCGCTTATCTACGTTGAATCACTTCATTCGAAGTTATCGCAGTGTTGACCTTGACCGGGGAAGCTGGTCGGTTCACGCGGATTTGTGTACCATTTTTCTTCACACTTGTTTGTATAACCATCTTGATCAACATCGATG
>JAQXFF010000001.1 GCA_029250425.1 Candidatus Thalassarchaeaceae archaeon
CTGCGATAATCGGTTCCTTTGCTGTATCTTGGATGGTTACATTCTCGACACGTACATCACTTTCTCCAATAGACCAAATGCCGTTCCATCCACCAATAGGTCCAATGGAACCTCCATTGATATTGATCTGGCTCTTTGAAATTTGAATGCCGGACCCATCGGATGCTCCATCGATGGCGTTGTTGTTGAAATCAACCCATGCAAAGTTGAATGCGGTTAGTGGGCTTTTTTCATCTGTTGTGACTTTGTTATCTGCCACAGTCAACTTGTAAGCTACATTGTTTCCAGAGGTCTTCTTACTGTTGACGTCAATGCCATTGCAGGTTGTAGAAATTGTAGAGGAAGTGACTGTGCCTGCTGAATCATCCAGACGGATCCCATAATCTCCACTCCCGATGACTGCATATTGGATGTCCACATAGGATTCTTCTACCCAAAGTACGTGACGGCCGTCATCATTTTGACCACAGCCATTGGCAGTACCCGTGAATATCGGGGCAATAATCGAAAGGGGTTGAATGGCACTACCGGCACCATAGGCCTGTATTGCAGAACCGACGAGTGATGTATCGTCATCACCCACGGTAAATTCACCACCCACAATATCGGGTCGGGCTAAATCAAGAATGAGAAGGCTGGTTGTATTGACGCCTTCAAATTTCAAACCAGTCATCGTTGGACTTGCACCTTCAGCAACAAGCGCACCATAACGAACCTCAGAAATTTCAGACACCCATCTTGGCATCCCGTATGCATTGGTTATGGATACGTGGTTAAGCTTAGTCGCCCCAATGTCCACAGTGCTACGAAGAAGAATCCCTTCATTGCATGAAGGGTCACGGTTGTAGTGGTTACCATTGAAGATACCATAACAACTTCCGGTGGCTGATGCGTTGGATGGATCTTGCCAATTGAATGTAATTCGAGAAGAATTGCTAGCCATACCATTTGCTCCACAAGCCACATCGCCCGCACACAGACCCCCACGGACATCAATAGAAGTCCCATTAGGGAGGGTGACGGTCGTTCCGGGTTGGACAATCAAATTGGCTCCAGTCGCGACAATGATGTCGCCGGTCAATGTGTGGGAACCCGACCAAACCTCTGTACCGGAAATTGTTCCAGCTGATGTCTCATTTGTGGCGAGGGCTGTTGGCACCAGGCCAACAAGGCCAATCATGACGCTGGTGAGCATCAAGAACGATAATAGCAAACTCTTGTTTCGATGTGTCTCTTCCATGGGTTTCACTCCAGTTAAATTCTGGGAGAGTTGCAAAGGCTATAACAGTCGTGGCCCCGTAGCAGCACGTTTTTTGGCATGAAAATATCAAATAATATAAATGGTATCAATTATTTGTATCGTTTTTATACTATAATATCATCTATTCAGCAATTAAATCAGCCACTTCTCGCTCCCAAGCCAACGCATCTAGGACTCCATAGCCCCATCGAGGGTGGTGGCCTTCACCTTGGAGTGGATTGGGTTCGCAGGAATTGGCAAGAGCTTGTTTCACCAAACCAATGCCGGCACGCGTCCCATTTTCGAATGGGAGCGCATCGCCGTGGCGTTCAAGGATCAGTGCGAGCGCGCCTGTGACAAACACGGTTGAATCGCTTGTACCAGTACTCGCTGAATATGGGATTGCTAAACTTGGATCAGATGTAGAAATGATTCCGACACCTGGTGCTGAAACTTCAGGTTTTTGATTCGGCTCAACTCTGACATTTCCGTCAGCACCTTCTGTTTCAGAACCTGTGGCTGTTCTTTCCCATAGCGCACCATGGCGGTCAACAGCGCCAACAGCAATCACGCCATCGACATTTGCTGGAACCGATACGTCGGTCACATCTGTGCCAGCTCCGCCTGAATTCCCTGCCGCTGCGACCACGAACACGCCATGATCTAGTGCATCAGAAACTGCATCTGCCGTCATTGAACCAAGTGGATTTTCTGGATCGGGGTCGCCCCCCAAGGACAGGGATATGATATCCACATCCATATCATTCCAGCACCATTCAATTGCATCTGCCACCATTGATTCTGATTGTGTAGTTCCATCGGAATTGAGGGCGGCTGCAACAACAAGGCCTACATTTGGGGCAGCACCACGATTTTCACCACCGGCAACCAATATCCCTGCCATCATTGTCCCATGGCGGTCCTTACCGCGATCCTGTATTACCTGATCTTGCCCTCCAACAAAATCACGATACTGGATAAGATTGGCATTCGCAAGATCGGGGTGTGTTATTTCGATTCCAGTGTCCACAATACAAACCAAGACACCATCACCAGTGAGACCAAGGTCGTCTTGGAGGGTGTAGATATTGGTATCTTTGTACGCCCAATTCGAATCGGGGGTAAGTGCACCCACAAAATATGAGGAAATTTGAGGGTAGGCTAGCATTAGCACTGCAATAATGCATAAGGCGGCTGTGATGCCCCATGGCCGGGGTTTTGAACGACGCAAGGTATCATTTGTCGCTTGCCGCCATGCTTCCGCCTGTTCAACAGATGCGCCATACGCCTCGGGTGGGTAACCTGGGGCATCGGGGTCAATTGCCGTAAGCATCCGCGGATCCTCGGGTTCAGGGAGATATTCGAGATGACGATATGGCCCTTGTGGCATGCTGTTCGCCCCGTAGGGGCGACTGAGGGTTCATGGCCCCTTCGTTGACAAAGGCATGGCTCTCGCTGATTTGTGTCGCGATGTTTTGGGGCGTGCCCCCGTTCTTTGTCAGATCAGAATGCTTGTGATCCACGTCGGCCACTGAACTTCCAGAACAAGCCAATGAGTCCCACGATGATGAGACCGACCACGAGGCCCACCCAGTTGTTTGCCTTCGTAGAAACTTCTGGCTGGTAGTTGATACTCATCATCTCAGAATCTGGTTGGTTTTCAAGTTCGAGCCCTGTTGTATTGATTTGGAAAGTGTAATCAACAGATCCAATTTCACTCACAGCTTCGATGTCTATTGTGAAGGTTGTTGTTTGATCCATTGGGACATCCAATGTTTGCGTACCAACGACATTGTCATTTTCATCTAGAACTTCGATTTGGACGTCACGACCATCAACCATTCCAGTGTTCTTCACATTGACGAACACTTGGTTGGTTTGACCCAATGCTGCGAATCCACTCTGTGAGAGACCCAGAACACCCATATCGGAATCGTCATCCAAAATCTTCAGGTTTGGTAATGCGGTCTTAATGTTCAATGTCACAACTTCTGAAGTACTGTTATCCTCACTGGTTATGGTGATTGTAACTGGATATGGGCCTGGTTCCCCAACCCAAACTTCGGACACATGAATGTTAACCGAATATGCCTGAGTCGTACGCGGACCCACTGTCAATGAAGTTGCACCTGTCACACTCCACAATGGTGACAACCCTTCAGGAAGATCCGAAATCGCGATGCTGTAAGTATCATCACCATTACCGGTATTCTCAAACAGGAATGAATACGATTCATCATTGCCCGGTTGGATGCCAATAACATCGACAATCTCACTCGTCAATTCAATGCCATGCGTTTGTGGAACAAATATCTTGAGTTCGTATTCATTGTACGATTGAGTGTTGCTTTCAGTCATTCGAATGAGCATTGAGTGACCCTCATTATACGATTCAGCAACGCTTTCGTTTGCTGCTATCACACGCAGACGAACGTCGGCGGTAGTTTCAACATTAAGTCCAAGAGTATAGGTGCGAGAAATTTCCCAAATATCTTCACCAGTCTCATTGGTACCGTTCCAAACTTCAACAGTCCAGAATCCTGCATCTCCACCATTCATTTCGATGGTCAACATGAACTCGTCTTGAGCTCTGTTACCTGAATAATCGAGTTGCATATTGATTTCACCCACTGTGTATTCATCACCGTCTTCAGCATCATTATTGAGAAGTGTGAAATCGTCACCATCCTCTTCCGATTGTTGGATCGAAGTATGATTTTCACCGACAATGAATGTAATTGAATGATCTTCATGCACGCTGAAAGTCACAAGTTGATCTGGCGATTCAACACCGCCACCCACTACCTCAGCATTCTTGCCACCATTGTAGGTCATTTCAACGCCATGTTC
>JAQXFF010000027.1 GCA_029250425.1 Candidatus Thalassarchaeaceae archaeon
TAACTCTGGGGTGAAATGCATTACCTCAAGCGCGGGAACTCGAGGGGCTTCACGAGACCCTGGTCCCTCGATTGGATTGCCGGCCAAATCCTGCCCTTCAACCCAAACCAACAGAATATCCCCCGGGTGAATTTCCATATCTGGTGTCAAATTGACATAAGTTGAGTAAACCCAAGAAGTTCCTGAATGTACGCCCAATCCCAAATTCATCTGCCCTTCTGATCCTGCAATATCAATTCCATCCCGACGGAAATTCCAATGCAGTTCGAGAATTTGTTCACCCATCCCACCTTCATCTTCGATGTTGAAGGATACCAATTGATTGGCGAGTGAATCTGACCTGAGTTGAACCAAACTTGTAGATTGGAATTCAATCAGTGGCCCAACATCATCGACCGCGACTTCGAATACCATATCGGGTATACTCGAATTCAAACTGCTCTTGTTTGCTAAACCGAATTGAACCAAATGAATTGGACCTGGCCAATTGCCTGATTCAAAATCAATGATTGCAGTAAAACCCGAACCAGTGGAGTCATATGTTGACGAATACGGTTGATCCCCACCTTCAATATCTATACGGATTTCTGATGATGCGGGCAATGGTATCGCGAGTGGTGTATTCGTTTCGCGATGTGCTACAGAGGCTTGTAGCGACATTGAGTCACCCGGCTGCAGGTTGAGTCTGTTTTCATATGCAGGCATTGAAGGTGACGTTAAATCATGTACTTCATCCACATTCCACATCAATCGATTGTCCAATGCCCATGCAAGATGTTCTAGATTTGTTGCACCACTTGAAACCAACTCCCCATCTTCAATCATCCTCAATGAGGGGACCCAAGCACCTTCCAGCCAAGCCTCTGGTGCGTGGAAATCAATCGCGAAGGATAGATCGACACGATAGGCGTCATCGCCAAGAGATTCGGTAAAAATGTTCAGCGGAATAATCGAACTTCCATCTGGGGCAACCAATTGCTGTTGTAATGGATTGTATTGTATGACGCCTCGCCCATCCCCTGAAAGATCTAATTCGATTAAATCAATTGAATTTAGGCCATTTCCATCTTGGAACGTAAATGAAAAAGTGTGTGCAATACCCTGTAGTAGAGACATTTCCTCATGACGGTTTAAGCTGATTGAAGGAAGAGAAACTTGGGTAGGTTGTTGGGTTTCAATAATCATTGTCGCCAAATCTGTATCAAAACCAGGACTACCAGCATCAGAATATGTGTAACCAGCAAAATCGCCACCATCGATGTAACAAGATATTCGATCACCATCATCCATTCCTGAGATGCTAACTGCTGGGAAATCAACGCGAATGGTTCCACGTGGTGAACCACCTAGGAATTGTAGTGATTCACCATACTCATTCGCATCAGGAATTCCATCTTGATCAATATCATCGTAGGTTTCAAACCAACATCGCAAATTGACAAAGGATTCCAGTAATTCTTCATCATGAACCTCGATCCAAAATGGCACAGTTCGATCAGGTGACAATATATTGCCGTCAGCCAATTGTCCCCCATCTGGGGTGTAAATCATCAGTGGACCAAGTGTAGGAGTGGTAGAATCAATCTGGACTTCAACCGACAACAAGCCCCCTGAAGCATCCTCTACACCCAATGTGGGCGTACCGGATGGACCTATCTGTAAAATCCATGGTGATATAGTCACATTTCCAGATTCGTCCGGGAGAGCGATGCTCGCTACAAATCCACCTTCGCTTGTGCTTGAACCAATGGATTGCAATGTCCCGTTAGCATTCTCAAGTTCCAAAGCCACACGGTAGGCATTTGCAGCGGGATGTTGATTTGC
>JAQXFF010000044.1 GCA_029250425.1 Candidatus Thalassarchaeaceae archaeon
GTCCCTGCCAATAGACGTGATCGCCATTGCCCTCGCCATCCTTTCCTTTGAAGAAGTGATTCAAGCCAACTTCCCATAGATGAGCGGTACTCGCATAGGTCGAGATGTGGCCTCCAATTCCATCGAAGTATTTGTTGCCACGAGTCACCATCATCATTGCATTCCAACGAATCACGTCAAGTATTTTCGCTTCCATTTGCAGGTTCCCTGGGTAAGGGGTTTGATCATCTGGATGAATCGTATTGACGTATGCGGTGTGCGTCAATTCACCGACAGGAACTCCGACTGAGTTTGCTGCAGCCACGGTTTCCTGTAACAGATGGCGTGCCCTTGCAGTACCAAGATTTTCCTCGACAGAGAGGATTGATTCACGCCATTCTTCCGTTTCCCCTTCATCAGGATCTGGAAGTGCGCTTCGGTAGACATCATCGGCCATACCACAGTCTCCTCAGTTGTTCGGTTAAATGGTTGGACTTGAATTAATCGCTAAAGGCAAACGCTTTCAATCGGTCTAAGTGATTGCAATTTAGGTATGGAATAGCTGAATTCCCACTTTTCGTGAAAGTGACCTCTAAAGGGTGTTTTTAATAGCGCCCTCCTTACAGGAGGGGCCATGAGCACACGCTATGTGAATACTCTGCTGGCCGCCACCATCATGATTTTGGTATCGATGAATGGTGTTTTAGATTTCAGCGAAAAAGAAAATGAATCACCTGAATTATTGGAACTTGTAGATCCTATGAGTGCACCTTCAAACCCTGGTCACACGGTTTTTGCACAGTACATAACATCTGACAATTGCGGTTACTGCTACCAATATGGTAGCCCTGCACACCATCAGGCCAAGAATAACCTGCCGGACAACTACGTGTACATTTCTTACCACAGTGCATCCTATGGTAACACAGCAGATGCCGAATCAGGAAACATTGCTCCAATCTACGGTGTTCAGCACCTTGGTGAGTCTGGTGGTGCACCAAAGACTTCCTTCGGTGATGCGACCCTCAACACAGGTTGCGGCTCCAATACCTGCTGGGACTCGTTCATCTCAAGTGGTGGTAACATGCACTCAACTGCAGCCGACTACTCAGTGAGTGTTGGACAGAGTGACAATGGTGATGGTACATCTGATATCACAGTCTCAGCATCATACATCGGCTCAGGTACAGCTGCTTCTTCGATTAAATTGTATGCGGCAGTTACTGAGAAGGTCTGCAACTCCCACGTCTATTCAGATGGTAGCAAAGGCCACAACTGCTGGGAAGCATGGCTACTCAACAATGGCAACTATGCAAGCAACAGTGGAAACACTGGTGGGACTGGATTTGAAACGATTTCACTCGCATCAGGTTCAGCATCCAAGTCTTGGACGGTTCCAAACAACCTTGTCAATGGTGGCGCAAGTAACATGAATGTGGTTGCAGCTCTCTACAGTGGATGGAGTACAAGCAGCTTCAATGAGGATGTTTACGCTGCCGCTGACGGCACCATGGCCCCTCCAATCGACATCTCAGTCGTCAGTTTTACCGTTGACAATCAAGATGGCGCACCCGGCTTCATGTCTGGTGACATGCTGGATCTTGAGGTGACGGTCAGAAACGCTGGAGCGGATACATATTCAGATGGTGGCACCATTGAAATCTGTCATGACACCACTTGCTTTGGTAGTACATCCCTGAACACATTGTCGAATGCTGCAGGCTCTACCAATTCCCAGACTTACAGCACTACCTTTGACACATCAAGCATCGTCAACACAGCCAATGGCATGACCGGATTCAAAGCCCAGGTCGTTGGACTAACCAGTGATGGGAATGGCGCCAACAATGTGCAGATGAGTTACATTAGCCATGACTTCACACCTTCAACAGATACGCCAATGGCAGCAGGAGATATTGCCATTGCTCGAGGAGGGACACTCGACTTTGATGTTACAGGAAATCCCCGAGATGGTGTAGATACATTGGCCACAATGACGCCTGAGTTTGAAGTGGCTCCAACCGGAACATCAACATGGAGTTCTGATTGGGTTGATGCACCGCTAAGTTTGACTGCTGCTGGTACCCAGTATGAGCGATACGTGTTCACTGTAGAACCTGTTAGTACTGCTGCTAGTGGTGATTACGATGTCCGCGCTCGCTTCACGGATGCCCGTGGACAACAAGGCGATTGGAAATCAGCCAATGGAGCCTTCAGTTTGATGAATGGGTTGCCGCAGGTAATCGATCCGAACCAACCTGGAAATGCTCCCGGTACATGTCCAACCTTCCCCGGTTTGCCTACTGTCAAGGTGGAAACCAATGAGCGAGTGTCTCTAGCAGGTCTCGTTTGTGATGCAGAGACTCCTCTATCCAACTTGGTAATCACCAGTCAGGACCCTTCGTTCATTGCATGGCATGCATCATCTGGCGAAATTGAAGTTAATTTCGGAACAATGCAGTGGGACAGTATGGGCAATCCACAACCACAAGGCCTTGGAATCACCATCAATGATGGAGAGGATACAAACACTGGTACTCTATTGTTCAGTGTAATTGAGAACGGCCAGCCTCGTTGGAACAGTATTCCCGCTCAGTCATACAATGAGGGTGGAAGTGTCCAACTCGGACTTGCTCAATATCTAACTGACACGGATACCAACGGCAATCCCTCAAATGTGATGGACCTTTCATTGAGCATTGTTTCAATCGAGCCATCAAACATTCTCAGTGCTGAAATTTATGGTAACACATTGATGGCCAGCGCATCCGATGATGATGCCTTTGGCAGTGTTGTCATTACAGTCCGTGCAACCGATGCAGATGGACAAGATAGTGAAGCACCCATTCACGTACATGTACAAAACATCAACGACGCACCTCGTTTTGATGCAGTTGGATTGGAGAACCTTATGGTTCAGGCAGATGATACACTTGAGTTAGATCTCTCTTCTCGACTTACGGACATTGATGACGATGATGCAGAAATTTGGGCGACCGTAGCATCCAATGATGGCATGGTTCAGTATAACCCAATTTCAGGAATGCTCACTGCGACATACAGTACAGCTGGGCAATACATGATTCAGTTGTCAGCAGCAGATTCGAATGGTGACACAGGTCAGTGGAGTCTGATGATCAACGTCGTTGACAGTATGCCGTTGACTTGGAGTACAGATGGTAGCAATGGTGACCTTGATACCGTAGTCACAGACATGTACTTCGGTAAGGACCCGACATTCTTCCTCGTACAACTCAGTGATGTTGAGTTGACCAACATCGAAGCAGAGTGGCAGATTTGCAATACACAGAGCGGAATTTGTTACGAGCAAGGTATTGAATCGATTGAATCTTCAATACTCCAAACAGGACACACATTCACTGCAACCCCTAGTTCAGGTAATGGTTTGGCTAACTTCGACGAAGTAAAGATTCACGTCACTGCAATTGGTACAAATGGATTTGACTACGAATCTGATACAGTCTCATATCTTGCAACCCAAGAGCCTGGCACTGATGATTCAACGGGTGATTCCAATGATGGAACAGATAACGAACAGTCTGGAGAAGATGGAGAAACATCACAGGCAGGCGGTATGGACACCATGGTTATTGGCGGCATTATTGGATTGATTGTACTTCTTATGATTGCAGGCGTCCTTGGTGCCATGCTATTGCGTGGAGGTCGAGATGAACAACTACCAGCAGCTGATTGGGGTACAGAAGTTGCCTTTGCAGCACCTGCAGCAGTAGCACCTCCCGTGGCTGCACCAGTTGCCGTTAATTCAGTACCTGATTACACTCACCTCACACCCGGTGGTCAGTATGTAACGGGTCACGCAGGAGAGACGGTTTACTTGGGACCTGATGGAACTGCTTGGACAATGCAAGCAGATAGTTCGTTTATCCGAACATCTTGATCTGTCACGGTCTGCCTGCCCAGAGCCCTTCTCGGCGAAGAATGGGTTTCCACCAACCATTGTGGCTGAACCCGTTCCAAGGCCACAATGGGCGTTTTACTGGTTCAATAGCCGATACTCTAGGGTGAATGATTAAAAGCGGTCTTCAGAGGGCGGAGTGTATGTCAGTAGCCGACATGGTACAAGGAATGATTGATACGTTGAACGAAGCTCTCGTCGATGCAGGTAAGCACGACCGAGGGAACTCTGCCGCAGGTACTCGCGTACGTAAGGCAATGCAGGCCACAAAGAACTCTGCGCAAGATGTGCGCAAGCAAGTTCAGGCCGACAAGAACGCTTGATTCGTTTAGCGTGCGTGCCCCCGTTTTGGCTTCGGCCAAGGCGGGGGCCTCTTACGTTTCAGAAAGCAGGATTCCGCTACGGTTTGTCCATACTTCCCATTCTCCACCACCATTCATGAAATCAGCCTGTCCAGTGGTTTGATACCAACCCTCAGGCGGCGAACTCCATTCGATGCCAGGTGACAATACAATCCAATTCACCGCCGATAAATCCCCTCGGTTTTGGATTACTTCTTCCGAAAACAATTCGGATTCCCAACCTGAATCAGGGGATCTCCAATGCCCAGTGATATTACGTTCATCCACATTCTCAATATGCGTATGGAATGTGTAGAGGTAATGCATACCTAGGGCGGCATCATGAATGAATACGAATCCTTCACCGTCTTCCATATTTTCTGAAAGCACTTCTGCAGCATCATCAGTCCAGTAAGTTTGACCATGCAAACCTGCTGCTAGAGAGAGTGGTAGTATCAGCAGTACACCAATGATTGCATTTCGTTCATTCCAATCTATGCTTCCGTTGACACGTTTGATTAGCAAGTAGGAAGGAATTGCTAGTATTGTGATGTATCGTCCATTGTTCCCCATTGTCCACATATGCCAAGGCCATTCTGAATTCCAAAGAACTGATTCGTATGTCCATAAGCATGCAACATAAGCCACAATTGCGCCCGCCATCGTTCCGATAAAAAGTGCCAGTTCTCCAGTCAAACGATCATCACTTGTTGCCATGTTGGACCACGTTTTCTTTAGGAATGGCCACAGAACCATTCCGACGATTCCATAGACGATGATAACGCCGAATACTGATATGGGTAAAGCTTGGATGAATCGAGATGTATTTGTGGTGACTACTGTGAATGAGCCGTGACCCAATAATCCCAATGTTACGATACTTAGCAAACCAAATACAAATCCGCTTACAATTGTTTTTTTGGGATTGAACCAACTATCTGGTGCACGATCAATTAACATTCCAACACAAATTAATGCCAACAAAGGAATTGTCAGAGTAAACGGTTCAATTTTCCATTTCAAAACCAATACCCACAGTACGAGAATCGCTGAAAGTGCAATTGCTATTATTCTCGCGAGCGGAGTTTTTTCAGTGTTATAATTCCGAGACATTTTCCAAATTGCCCAAGCAATCCCAATCATGGCTAGATATGTGTATTCAGAGTAACCTCGACCAATTGAAAAAATCAGTGCGGGATTCATCAGTAACACGGTGACACCCTCCTTCGTAAATCCCATGCGATTTGCAGTGATGATTGCAATAAGCAAACCAATGATTGCAAATGGCATTACAGTTCCAGGTGTAACGCTATTTTCTGGAACCTCTTTAGCATCTGAAGGATTTGACGCAAGTGGATCCTGGGTTCTCACGTCACCCCAATCGAGTGCCCATCCATTTTCGGTTTCCACATACGCGCCTTCAACGTGTGCGTCTAGACCTAAATCACTGGATAAAATAGCCACCAAATTCAAAATGATTGCCAGTAGAAACAACCCATGCCAGAATCGCTCTGGATTGTAGAGTGAATCACTCTCTGCAGAGGTTGCCAAAGCATCCATTGGGTCTGTTCCAGACCCAGATGGCTATGATTGCACCGGGTGTTCAGAAGTCAAAGAGCGTTGATTGTCCCTTGGTTCGCATTCTCCCGGCTCCTTTCATTCGCTCAAGGGCCCGGTCAACACGTCGGTCACTGAAATCACGTTCTTCGATGAGGAATTTTCTGAGACCATCTTCGTCAGCCATTCCCGATGTTGGTAAATCGCCAGAAATTGGGTGATTCAAAAACAATTCACGAATTTCACTCAGTCTTTCGGGTAATTCCTTTTCTTTGGCTTCACAAACAGCTTCAATGGTTCCATGTTTTTTGATCAATTTCAGTCCAGTTTTTGGCCCAATGCCACGGATGCCTGGATGGAAATCTGTTCCGACCATGATACCCAGATCAACCAATTGTTCATGCGTTATGTCATGTTCTTCAAGAAGATCAGCCAATATGATTCGTTCCGCGGTTACCACCCGTCCAAATTTCTTGGTACCATGACTGGTTAAATTTCGAACCATGACTGGGCTTCCATACAGTAGAACATCCCAATCTTGGCTGGCAACACCAGCAACTTGTCCTTGCCGGCACCAGACACTGGCAGCTCCTTCAGCCTCCATTGGAGCTTCAATCCAAGCGATTCCTAACAAATCAAGCATTTTTTGAGTTTCTTGTACCATCTCAGGCGTGTAGGATACAACTTGCGCACCGAGCTTATCGGCGGCTTTCCAATCCTCTGCTTCAATGGCGGCTTCCCATTTTTCTTTGGCATTGACTCGTCGTTCCTTTCGTCCAGCCAATGTTTCGAATTTGAGTTCATGCGGTCTTCCATCAAAGACGAATACGGGATCAATTCCTGCTTCAATCAAGGCTGCACTGCGATCTAGAAACCCCATCAGATGAGACACAGGTCGTCCTTTACTATCTCGTAGGTAGGTGCCATCCTTCCCTTCTCCGCGCGCGCGTAGACTAGTGATGAATTGGTAAGCGGTGAGAAATGCATCTACAGCTACACGTTGTCCTGAAAGATCACTCAATTGAATGGATTCAGGTGAAGCAAGGTCTCGGAGATTACAGCCCATTCAAGCCGCCTCAGAATTCTTCAAGGTCATCCAGAGCATCTTCAAAGTCTTCATCCGGCTCTTCATCTTCATCTTCATCATCATATTGCCGGTTTTGCCTGAATGACATCCAAAACCCAATCCCGCCCATGAGAACCCCCAGTGCAGTCATGATGTGTGCATATGCACCCCATGACGAATCTTCACCAATGATTTCGCACAGTACATGTTGGATAGCATATCGATCAGAATCTTCTCCGTTAATTGTAACTGTGACTTTCTTTGTTTCCCAGTTCGCTCCAGTATCAGGGTCTACACAGTCCATGCAAGCATGCAATGGAACCAATGAACTTTGACCAGTTGCAGGGTCAGTTGAATTGACAATCATGGAACTGACGAGGACGGCTTGCCCTGGTCTCAAATCAATATGGAAGAGTGAAAAGTACAATTGTACGTATTCTTTTCCTCGCTGAGGGACTTCAGGGTCTTCAAAGAGAGATGTATATTCTTCATATCCAAGTCCTGAGATTTTTTCACCTCGATCTGAAGTAATGTATACATCATCATATTCTACATAGATGGTGAATTCATAATCTTCAACAAATGTATCGCCAAGGAATGAACCAGTTCTTTCATCTAATTTCACCAATTCTTCGATGCTCCATACATCAGGATCATCTGGATTGATTTTTCCCATTTGGAGAGGGCCTGCGATGATGGGGGCAACCATCATTGAAACCAATAGACCCAATCCCGTGAATAAAATTGATAATTCCTTCATTGGAATGGGTGGAAGAAACATGAAGCCTGCTACAAAAACAGCAATGCCAAGAACTCCCCAAAATACCAGTCCTAGAAACGAGACCGAATTAGAATCTTCAAGGTTGTAGCCTGAGGCTTGTGCATAGGGTGAAACATATTCTGGCCCGTCAAGGCCGGGAACGACCGGTTCATAGGGCGCTATAACGGGGATATCCATGTATGAATTCCCATTTCCAAGATAGAGGGTATAACCACCATCGGTGCTTGTTGGTTTTTGGAATGATATCCGGAGCCCAAATGTTTCTCCAGCAGGAACTTCCTGGTTATTCACAAAGAATTCAAATTCGTAGAAATTATCCTCATCCGGTTCAGCAATTGTTTGTACAGCTAAATCTCGATTACCGAGACGCAAAACTATGTCGGTTTGCTTTGTACAGGTATTCTGTTCCAATAAATCACAATAAATCAATAGTTTCACCTTTCCGGTGATTGCTATTGAATTGTCGATTGGTAGTGCCTCAGAGACAGGGTTTGTACCTTCCCAAGTGAAAGATCGTGGCCCTCCACCATTATTGGCAGCACCTGGAAGGTTACCTTCACCTACACTCTCATCAGAAGTGGAATCAGTAGGAGCAGAATGAGTCCACATTGACCATGTGTCAGGGGCCCCAGTATCGCTGTTGCCGTACATGTACATTCGATTCTGATCAAATGTGAGGTTTCGAGGGTCCTCTGATTGCATTACGCCTGCACCGGGTTCTTGGGCAGTGGTTGGAATGGTTGCGAAAAGACTTGCAAATAATAGCACGCCGAACAGGACGACAGCTCCCCTCCCGCGCGCGCGCATGAAGCGATGGGAGAGGTGCGACCGTTATAGGATTAAGGCGGAGTGTGTGCTGCGTAGCAGCACAGACGCGTACGCGAGAGAAGAGGTCCCGAAAATGGTGAATGCGGTAGTGATTGGAGCCGGTTGGCATCCCGAACTGTTTCGAATTGAAGCGAATCAATTGATTGATTCGTTTGAAATTGTACATGCCCATGCCCTTGTCTGCAACGAATCAGAGGCGAATCGGCTAATTTCTCGTTCTAGTCTCATTGCAGAAGTGCTTAGTCCCGGAGGAATTGTGGAAATGGGAACTGCGATCAAGAGTATTTCAGAAGCGTTTCTCTCTCTGAATATATCGGGTTCAGTTGCTGTAAAATCCAGTCGCGCGGGCGAGAAAATTGATGGCTGGTCAAGCCGTTTTATTGCAGGTGAAATTGGTGGAAAATTGGTCGAAGCAGGACGAGTGATTGATTTGACCAATCCAGATGTGACTCTTCGCGTTCACCTCCTTGCTCCATCTCATCGTACCATGCACCCAGATGATTTTGTTTCAACTCCTGTGGTTGCATGGGGTATCACCATTCATGATGGGGATGATTGGGCGAAGAGAACCGCGCCAAATCGTCCATTTTTCAAACCGATTAGTTTAGACCCAAAACTTGCCCGAACCATGGTCAATCTTGCTTGCCCAGAAGGTGGGAAACTATTGGATCCATTTTGTGGAACTGGAGGGCTTATCGTCGAGGGAATTCTTTGCGGCTTTACATGTAGTGGAAGTGACCTTGCTTGGCCAATGGTCACTGGTACCCGTGAGAATGCTACATGGGCCCAGCAACGTGGTGGGCAAGGAATGTATGAGATTCGAAATGGCTCCGCTCTTGAGTTATCCAATATTTGGGATGAATCCTTTGATGGATTTGCATTTGACCCCCCCTATGGTCGCAATGCATGGAAATCTGCGGATGGTTTTGAATTGCTAGAAGGTGCTCTTTCTTCTTGCAATTCTGTAGCCAATGAAAATGCGAATCTCGTCACGCTGATTCCATGGCCACCTGAGGCAATTTTCGAGCCCATAAAATCAGGAGCATCCTTCGGTAAATCTTGGGCTGAGATTTCAGAGGCATTCTCTACTGCTGGTTGGAAGATTATCGAAACCTCACCTATTCGCGTTCATCGTAGTCTAGCAAGAATGCTGATTCATGCCGTGAAGAAGTGAGCGGTGCAGGATTCGAACCCGCGTCGACGGGTCCGAAGCCCATCAGGATATCCAGACTACCCTAACCGCCCGTTCCGAAGCGAGCCGGACCTCCTCCTTCAAATCGTCGGAGAGAAGAGGAGGCTTCAATGGGGACCTGGCCGACCTCGCCTTGCCTTGAAAAAGGCTGCAGTTATTGCTGTCGAAGTACGGAAATGCCACTCTCACCGAGCGATGTGTTGCGTATTGCAACCGCAACAGGTCAACACCCCAATCAATTCAGTAGAGAAGAGGATGGAATTCGAATTCTTCTCAACAATCCTGAAACGGTTGCATGTGTGTTTCTGGATACGCATTCAGCAGATCCTCATGCACCCGGGCTTTGTTCAATTTACGAGAATCGACCAACAGGTTGTCGTACATACCCATTGATACTCAATGTGAACGACGAAGCATTTCTCGATACACTTTGTCCTCACCGTGAGGAGTTCCCTAGTACTCCTCCAATATTGTTGCAAATGTTGAAAGATCTCGATTCAGAACTTCAAGGCCAATCTTGAGACGGCCAAGATAAATTTGGGCGTGACCAAAGAGTGACCGCATCTCCCCCCCACTCTGTTTGTTCAATAATTGACAAACCGGAATCAATGAGTTTGTTCTCATCTAACCCACTATCTGGTCCATCACCTAAAGTGGTCGGTGATTGAATGATAATGGCACGATCTACGAGTTTTTCATCAAGGAAATGTTTCCAGACAATTGGTCCACCTTCAATCAATAATTCCTGAACACCTCGGTCGCCAAGATGATCTAAGAGGGCATTCAAATCTGCACCTCCGTCTCCCATTGGTAGAGCCACACCCCTTGGGTCCTGTTGTGTGTGAACGAGCAAGGTATCTCCACCATCTGTCAATACCTTTGAATCAAGAGGAATTCTTAGAGTTCGATCAAGTACAATTCTCAACGGTTGTGCACTTTGATTCAGAGAAACACGCCGAACATTGAGTACAGGGTCATCACGGATGATTGTATTTACACCGACCAAAATGGCGTCACATTCACGCCTTAATCGATGAGCAGCATCAAGGCTTTCTTCTGATGTAAATCGTCCAGGTAAATCACCATCTACAATTCCGTTAGCATCCATCGCTGCTTTGATGGTGACCAACGGCCGTTTGTATTCACACCAGTGCATGAAAGCCTGCATTTGTGTTTGAGCTTCTGCTCCAAGAAGCCCCTCTCGAACTGTAATTCCAGCATCCAATAAAACTTGGATTCCTTTCCCTCGAACGGTTGGATTGGGGTCTCGAGCCGCCACGATCACTTCACCAACTCCAGCCCAAAGTAAGGCCTGAGTACAAGGGGGAGTTCTACCAAAATGGTTGCATGGTTCGAGAGTGACGTAAGCAGTGCAACCCTCTGTTGCTGCACTTCGAACCTCAGCATCTGCAATCGCTGCTTGCTCTGCATGTAAATCACCAAGATGATCATGCCATCCTTCAGCAATGATTTTTCCAGATTGCGCCAGAACACAACCCACAGGTGGATTTGGCGAAACCTGACCCCGCCCTCTTTCAGCAAGTTCGATTGCTCGCCTCATGCAAGCAAAATCAAACTCAGACCAGGCAGTGTCCATGCCCATCGCAGGGGCGCAAGATACCCATTATTTTCGGTCTCATAATTTCTAGGTGATTGGCGGGGAAGACTCATGGTTGATTGCCGTTCTCGCGCAGACATGGTTCGTATTGCATGTATTGTCAATCCGGCAGGCAGAGATGGCACTGTTCTGAAACGATGGCCCAATATTGCAGATCAAATCGCAGAAGAAGGATTGGATTGTGAAATCCACTGGACCGAACGCACGGGACATGCTTCTGAGATTGCGTTCAGTCTCCGCAACCGAGAAGACCTCGACCTCGTAGTGGCTGTTGGTGGCGATGGTACAATGAATGAAGTTGGGAGTGGGTTAAGGGGCTCTTCGATGACCCTTGGGATTATCCCAATGGGTAGCGGAAATGATTACGCACGTGCGCATGGTATCCCGCTTCGAAATACACGCCAGGCGGTTTCAATTCTCAAGTCAGGAGTGGATCGCCGTGTTGGAGCCATGAGAATCGATGGGGCCCCCGCTCCCGCTCTACCACATTATCCCTCACCGGCTGCAACCGAATGGGACGGCTCAGCAGAAGAGGATTGCATGATTCGCCGATGGGCATTTCTTGAATCAGATGGCGGAACAACCAGTGACGTCTCTCGTCGGAAAACCCTTGGTCAAGGTAAACACATTCGTGGTACACTGAAGTATACATATCTTGGAATCAAGAGTATTCTCGGATGGAAGAGGCAAGATGGTTGGCTCAAAGTGGATGATGTTGAATTGGGTCGTACAGACATGAGTGGCTTGTTTACAACAATCATGACGCAGACTTTCGGCGGAGGTTATCGAATCGCTCCAGGTATGTGTGTCACACAAGATTCGATGTCGATTATTTTGGCGACAGGCCTATCGAAATCACAAATGCTTCGAATCATGGGTCCCCTCAAGAAGGGAACACACGTCGGTAAATGGGGCATCAGTCTGAATTCTGGAACGCGTCTTGAATTGCGCAATATCGACGAGAACGATCAACCTACCAATCAGCCCCATGACCCTCCAATGTGGGTCCAAGTCGATGGCGAGCCTTGCCTGATGACACCAGCAATCATTCAGTATGTATCGGACCAATTGACAGTTCGTGGAGGTCAAACGATCCCGAACGATTCATCAGAATGAAAAGTCACTGAAATCACCGTCATCATTGACTTCTGGATCTGCTCTTCTAACTGGAGCATCATCTTCCTCTTCAATAGGTTCAGGTTCAGCCGATTTCGTTCTGCGAGTTTTCCTGGTCGGCTTTGATTTGGGTTCAGGCGCTACTTTTGGCTCTGGAGAGGCAACCACTCTCGAAGTATGAGGGGTTGTTGCGACACTCTTTCTACCAATTGTCCTTCCACCGCTCCCCACTCCACTTCCGATGATATTTCGCAGGCCCTTTTCCTGTAATTCCTGTTCAAAAGCATGCTCTTCTTGCATGTCAGTAATCATTTCTTCCATTGCATCGGCTTCATCTGTAGACGTAACAGAACTACCTGCAACATAGTGTCCGGTATTGGCCCCTGGCGAATCTTCAGCAAGTGCTGCCCCAATATCGAACATTGGTGTCGCTTTCGATTTTTTGGTAGGTTTTCCAGTGAATTCAGATTCCTTGGCTTTGGTGCTTGCAGCCATTCTCGCCTCATGCCGAGCTGCTTCGTGCCGTGCAGATTTACCAGCCCGCATTTGTTGTTCAGATAGCATTGCTTGTGCTTGTGAATCAGCACCGAGAATAATTTGATTTCGAGAAAATATGTAAAGTGCTCCCGATGCCACAATCGAGACAAGCAGAATGGTTGTGTACAATCCTCTTCCAAAGAAGGGAATGTCCCCCCCGATATAGGCCTCGTTAGCAGTGACGACCCTTTCATCTCCATATGTCAACGATGTGACGACAAAATGACCTGTCCAACCATTGTTAGGCACGCGAATACTACAATCCACAGTAGGATCCCGTGGGGTGGAATCTCCTTGCCGAAGATAACCGTTTAGTTTGACAGCCTGATTGGTGTCCATCTGTATGGCAGCATCAAACACATTTTCATTTGCAGGGATGATGGCTAGTAGGATCCACCCTTGGTGTGGGAAATCACTGGCTTTACCGCTACCAAGCGTCCCATCGACCATGGGGGTTCCCTTGGCTTGAGTGGGTGATGGCCAATCGTCATCACTGTTGACAACGCTAACAAAAATTGAACCCGGTGTGACATCTCCAGCTTCTTCATATGGCATCTGTTTTACCATCCATGAAGCAATGGCATGCGTTTGTGTTTGTGGCTGGTCAAATATTTTTGTTTGAACCAACCATCCTGTAACACTGAATGTAGAATTTTCACATTCATCTAGAACAAATGATTCTCCATCAACTTGCCTTGATGATGTAGTGGATAGTTTATTGGTTACAGAAATCGAATTGATTCCTGTAGTACTATCAGAGTCAAAACTTGTGCTATATTCGCCATTTGATGACCCCCATGCGACATTTGGGCCACCAATACAACCCGAAAAAGAGGGTATCAGGAAGAGAAAAACGAGAAGCGGAACAAGGCGTCGCACGCATCGCTGAGGGCGCTCCCCATTGAAGACTGTTCGCACCCGTAGGGTGCGTATTGGACTCAATGGTCGTGATCACTATGTCCGTCGTTTGCTGTCTCAACACCAGAATCATGGTGCAATAGTTGAATGAGATCATCCATTAAATTAGCAGTTGACCAATCTGAACCTGTGTAAACAAGTCGTTTATTTCCTTCTCGATCAATGATGTATGTGACAGTATTGTGGCCTACTTCATACATTTCTTCTTCATCCATGTTCAAATCATCATGGTCATGAGTATCATCGCCACCCATGTTCATCTCACTTCCTGGTACAGGTAGTAAGGATAGGTTTGCATTTGATGCAGCCCAAGCCACATGATTCGTCTCGTGCATAATCATCACTTCATCAGCTCCAACTTGACTTTCTTCCCAAGCCATACTGGAGGCATTCCAGATGTGCAAACCCCAGTACCATGACCAATCACTCGGAGCATCAACCCCATTGATTCCATGTACCTGATTTCCAAACTGCTCGTGAACAGATGAATTCAGGGAGATATTATTCATCATGAAGGTGCTGTTCGTGAGGTCCCAACCTGAGGCATTCTCTTCAGGTAACATATCATGATGACCATCAAGTAATGCAGTGGTATTGTCAGGGTATAGGACAGCGACTTGATGGGACATATCCGCCTGTTCGTTGTGATCTGAGTGATCCGAATTGATATGTGACGTATCGACAAACAAGTTGTAACTGGTCCAAACATGGGAAAGTTCACTGTGGTTTTCACTGGTGAGGTGAGTCCAATCATACCCACGTTGAGTGGTCCATTCTAGTAAATGGTCAGGTGTATCTCGAGCAGGA